>CAIPNN010000258.1 GCA_903866425.1 uncultured Actinomycetes bacterium | reverse complement strand
GGCGGGCGGGCCCACCAGGGGGATGTCATCGCCGTCGGGGGACACCGCGGCCGGAAGGTCCGCCACCATCACCGAGCCGGCATCTGGGAGTGCATCTGCCAGTGCGAGCGGCACCAGTTCCTCATCGAGGCCGGGCAGCGTCAGCAGCACCAGTCCCCGCCACTCGAGCAGGCTGATGGCCTCAGGCAACGCCCCGGCCTCCACGGCCGCGCGCAGCATGCTGATGAGCAGGCGTGCGGGTGCGCGCGGCGCGAAGCCCTGGGCCTGATCGGCCGGCACCGGGATGATCCAGGCAGGGCAGCCATCGGGTGTGCGTCCCGACCACACCCACACCACGGGCGCGCGGCCGTGCATCTGGCGCGCGGCAAGGTGCAGCGTGGCTGCCACGGCTTCGTCCTCGTCCCCGCGCTTCCACTCGGGGAGGGCCTCGGCGACCTCGAAGGGGTCGCGGGCCAGGTCGGCGACGGTGAGGCCCACGCTCATGGGGCACTCACCGCCGCGTTCCGGTTACTCGCCCTCGACGTCCAGATCGGCGTCGAGGTCTGCGTCTGCGTCGGCGTCGTCGTCGAGGAGGTCATCCACGGTCTCCTCACCGGCTTCGACGATGCTCGCGTCGGCCACTGCCTCAACCGTGGTTGCCTCGCCCGATGCGACGGCCTCAAGCGCCTCAGCCAGGCTGGTGGCACCGGCAGCCGGGGAGTCGTCGTCGGCCTCAAAGGCCTCGTCGTCCTCCAGCTCGAGCAGCAGCGGGTCGGCCTCGAAGACGGTGGCCTCGGGAAGCTCGCGCTCCTCGGGGCTGCCGTCGGGGTTCCAGTGCACATCCACCTCGCCGGCGAGGATCTCGGCCTCGGCCAGTGCAACCGGGTCGCGTGACGACAGCTCGCCGGGTGCGGGCGGGGGCGCGTCCTCGGAGCGCAACTCGGCCGGGTCGGCGGTCAGCCACAGCGTGATCTGGCGTGCGCGCTTCGACACAGCGTGCACCAGTGCGTATCGGCTCCCGTCGACGTGCTCAAGCGCGTCATCCAGGCGGCGTCCGTAGAGCATCAAGCCTCCAACGTAATTCCATGAACAACGCGGGAGTGTAGCGGCCTGTCAAGTTGGCACGGGTTGACGTCTCTTGTGTCATTTGGCACGATCACGGAATGAAGCAGGTCAAAGACGCCATGAGCCCACTCAACGCGATGGTCGGCCCGGAGCACACGCTGCGCCAGGCCGCCGAGCGGATGATCGAGAACAGGACCGGCGCATCGGTGGTGATGGACCACGGATTGCCGGGTCCGGGGGTCATCACCGAGCGCGACCTGCTCAAGGCGCTGGCCGCGGGTATGGATGTGGACGTGGAGGTTGTGGGCGACCACATGACCGGCGCCCTCATCACCGCCGCACCCGAATGGCCGCTGGCGCAGGCAGCCGATCAGATGGTGCGTCACGGCATCCGGCACGTGCTGGTGTTTCAGGGGCCCGAGTTGGTCGGCATCCTCTCGATGCGTGACGTCATCCGCGTTGGTGGCCTCGCTGCCGACGCGGGCCCGACCCCGGAGTAAGTCGGGGTGGCCCCCGGGTAGGGTGCCGCCCTCGTGAGTACCGGCACCCGCACAATCCGTCTTCGCAAGTGGCAGAAGAACGCCCTTGACGTGTTCGTGGCGCGCGATGGCGATGACTTTCTCGCAGTGGCAACGCCGGGGGCGGGGAAGACCACCTTCGCGCTCACCGCGGCGCGGCAGGACCTGGCGGCCAATCCCGGCCGCAACCTTGTGGTGGTGGCGCCGACGCAGCACCTGAAGGGCCAGTGGGCAGCCGCCGCCGAGCGCTTCGGCCTGCACCTTGACCCGGCGTGGATCGCCGGCGAGCCGCTGCCAGCAGAGGTGCATGGCATCGTCACCACCTATCAGCAGGTGGCCCAGTCGGCGCTTGAGGTGCGAAAGATCGCCAATGGGGCGTTCGTGGTGCTCGACGAGGTGCACCATGCAGGCGACGAGCGCGCATGGGGCGACGGCGTGCGCAATGCCTTCGAGGTGGCAGCCATCCGCCTGTGCCTCTCGGGCACGCCCTTCCGGTCCGACAGCCTCGCCATCCCCTTCGTCTATTACGACGCGGGCGGTGAAGCCGAGCCCGACGTGGAGTACGGCTATGGGCCTGCGCTGGCCGATCGCGGCGTGGTGCGCCCGGTGCACTTCCCGCGGCTTGGCGGTGAGATGGAGTGGATCGGCCCCGACGGCAGCGTGCAGTCGGCCTCGTTCGATGACGCCCTCGACCCGCGCCTGGCATCGCAGCGCCTGCGGACCGCGCTGGACGCCTCGGGTGAGTGGATGCCCGACGCCCTGGTGCGTGCCCACGCCCAGCTGGCCGAGGTGCGCCAGACGCACCCCGAGGCCGGTGGCCTGGTGATCGCCATGGACCGCGACCACGCCCGTGGCATCGCGAAACTCGTCCGCGACCGCCTGGGCGTGAAGGCCGTGGTGGTGACCAGCGACGACCCCACCGCCTCAAAGCGCATCTCCGACTTCGCCGGCAGCCGCGACCCGTGGCTCGTTGCCGTGCGCATGGTGAGCGAGGGGGTCGACATCCCCCGGCTTCGTGTGGGTGTGTTCGCCACCACCACGACCACCGAGTTGTTCTTCCGTCAGGCCGTGGGCCGCATCGTGCGCTGGGTGCCCGGGCACGACCGCCAGCCGTCGTACATGTTCATGCCCGACGACCCGCGTCTGCGTGCACATGCGGTGAGCATCGCCGAGGAGCGCCGGCACTTCCTGAAGAAGGCGGGCGAGCAGGACGATGGTGAGGGCGACGGCCTGCTGGACGATGTGCGCGCCGTGCGCGAGGACGAGCAGATGTCGCTGTTCTCCGCCGTGTCGGCCAAGCCCTCGGGTGAGGCGCAGGTGCACCGCGCCGATGAACACCTGGGCCTGTTCGGATCGCTCGACGACGACGAGCCCCAGGATGACGGCTTCGAGTTGCAGTTGATGGAGGCCCCGCATCTGGAGGTGCGGGCACCCGATGCGTCAGGCCTCACCCCCGTGCAGCGCCGCCGGGTGCTGCGCGATGCCAATGCCGTCCTCGTGCGTGCCATCGCCGGCGCGACCGGCCAGACCCACGCGCAGGTGAACGGTGAACTCAACCGCATGAGCGGAGTGAAGAGCGTGAGCGAAGCGAGCGCCGACGAGTTGGAGCGTCGTCGCGAAAAGGGCGCCCGGTGGCTCGAGCGCATCGGCGCCCGGGCAGGGCGCCGGTAGGAGTTAGGCGGCCTGCTGGTTCAGGTCGATACGCACGCGGGTGGAGTGATCGTCATTGCGCTCCACCGTCACGCGGTCGACCAGCTGGCGCACGATCCACAGGCCACGGCCCCGGCGGGCGTACGGGCGCGGGGGGTGTTCCTGCACCGCCTCGCCCCAGTCGAATCCGCCACCTGAGTCGGTCACCTCGATGTGCACGCCGGCGTCGGCGTCGGCCACCAAGCGAATGGGGGCGGCGCCGTGCTCCTGGGCGTTGGCGATCAACTCGTTGACGGCCAGCGCCAGATCATCGGCCCTGTCGGCAAATCCCGCTCGCTCCGCGAGGTCATGCACCGCTGCGCGAACCGGGGCGATTTCGCCCGGGTCGGCTCCGATGGTGGCCTCGATGTGGTGGGCATCGACGTTCACGCTGACTGCACAATACGTCGCCTGCCCGGCGACGTCCTGCCTACGGTCCGATGTAACGGCGCCCCCGGACGCCGGACCCGCGTGCGCCGGGGCCGCCCGGGTGCCCGGCTACCATGCCGCGGATGAACCGCATCCTCGTACGCGCCGCAATCGGCGGCGCCCTTTTCGTCACGGCCCCCGCCATGGCATTCGCCCAGACCCCGGCACTGCCTGAGGGCACCATTCTCCCCGGCGTGTCCATCGCCGGCGTCGATGTCTCGGGGCTCGCCGCACTCGACGCGCGCCAGCGCCTGTTTGACCAGTTGATCACCCCGCGCCGCGCACCGATGCCGGTGACGTTCGACGGGCGCACCTTCACCATCGATCCGGACGCCGTGGGCTACAAGGCCAACGTCGATGCCGCCATTGTTCTGGCCTTCCAGCAAGCGCCCGTCCCGGGCACCACGGCCGACGTACCGCTTTCCGAGAGCATCAACCGCACCAAGTTGCGTGACGTCCTCACCTGGCGCGGCACGCAGTACGAGGTTGATGGCAAGGACGCCACGGTCATTCTGCGCGGGCTGCAGCCCATCGTGCGCAAGCCCAAACTGGGCCTGAAGGTCGACGTGAAGAAGTCGGTCGACGTCCTGGCTCCCGCGTTTGTCACGGCCCGGCCATCGACGCCGTACGCGCTGGTGACGAAGCGCGTGGCACCGTCAGCCACCTCGGTCGGTGCAGTGGTGGTGATCGACAAGAGCACGTTCAAGTTGCGGCTCTACAAGGGCGTGACGAAGCCGGGCGGTGACGTGATGAAGCGCATCAAGACCTACCCCGTGGCTGTGGGCCAGTCCGCATACCCCACACCTGTCGGCAACTTCCAGGTGATCGACAAGCAGATGAACCCCACGTGGTTTCCGCCGGACTCCCCGTGGGCTGCGGGCCTCGAGCCTGTGCCGCCCGGGGGCAATAACCCACTTGGCACGCGGTGGATCGGCACCTCGGCACCGGCTATCGGCATGCATGGCACACCCAACTCGTCATCCATCGGTTCGGCGGCCTCGCACGGCTGCATCCGCATGTACATCCACGATGTGGAGAACCTGTACCCGCGCGTGCAGATCGGCACGCCGGTGTTCATCCGCAGCTAGCGGGGCGCTCCCAGCAGGGCACGCACGCGGGCGGCATCGGCCGGCGGCATGAGCGCGCGGATGATGGTGCCCTCGGGCCCGGCGTCCTGCGTCACGTCACGGCCGTGCGCGTAGACGGCGGAGATGACATCGCCGCGTGCATAGGGCACCTCGAGTTCCACCCGGTCCCAGCGTGCGCGGGCGGTGTGCAGCAGGCGCTCGCGCAGATCGTCGAGGCCCGCCCCGGTGATTGCTGACGTGAACACGGAGCCCGGGTACTGGCGCCTGAGCGCCGCGAGGTCCTCAACATCGAGCAGGTCGCACTTGTTCATCACCGACAGCCGCGGCACCTCGCCGGCGCCGATCTCATCGAGCACTTCCTCCACTGCCGCGGCGCGCGCCTCGCGCCCTTCATCGTCTTCTGAGGCGTCGGCCACGTGCAGGATGAGGTGGGCATCGCGCACCTCATCGAGCGTCGACTTGAACGACTCCACCAGCTGGTGGGGCAGGTGGCGGATGAACCCGACGGTGTCGGACACCAGCACCTTCATGCCGTCCTGCGAGAACGAGCGCGTGGTGGCGTCGAGCGTCTCGAACAACGCGTTGTTCACGTTGACCTCGGCACCGGTGAGGGCGTTCATGAGGCTCGACTTCCCGGCGTTGGTGTACCCGGCCAGCGCAATGCGGGTGGTGGGGGACGCCAGGCGCTCCTCGCGCATGGTGTCGCGGTTCTTCGACACCTCGCGCAGCCGCTTGCGCAGCACACCCATGCGCTCGCGGATCATGCGGCGGTCGCTCTCAAGCTGGCTCTCACCCGGGCCACGGGTACCCACGCCACCGCCGAGGCGCTCGAGGTGCTGCCACAGGCCTTCCTGGCGCGAGTACGAGTACTCCATCTGCGCCAGCTCAACCTGCAGCTTGCCCTCGGCCGATTTGGCGTGCAGGGCGAAGATGTCGAGGATGACCCCGGTGCGGTCGACCACGCGCACCTTCAGCTTGTCTTCAAGGTGGCGCTGCTGGCCCGCTGCCAGGTCGCCCTCGCAGGCCACCACGTCGGGCTTGTTCTCCTTGACCCACTCGGCCAGTTCCTCAAGGCGGCCCTTTCCCAGGTACAGCCGGGGGTCGGGTCGGTCGCGGTGCTGCACCACCCGGTGCACCACGGTGGCACCGGCGGTACGCAGCAGCTCGCCCATCTCGGTGAGGCGGTCGGTCTCCTCAACCGGGGAGCAGTTGAGCGATGCGATGAGCGCGGCGCGCTCCTCCTTGTGCACCTCGTGCAGGCCGCGGTGAGCCTCCGGGTCTTCCTCACGCCAGGCGCGACCTCGGTAGGTGCGCTGGGTCTCGATGCCGATGGGTGCCGGGTCCCTACCCATTGGCGCCCGTGCCCTGGCGATCCCTGCCGGCCGCTGTCTGGTACATGAGGTACATCTGGCGAAGCACCGCCGCGTCATCCACCGGCCCGGTTGCCCGCAGGTACAGCGACACCTGCCCGATGACCACATTGAGGACGCGCGCGTCTGGCGATCGCCGTCCGTTCGAGCCCCGGAATTCGGTGGGCATCCAGACGGTGCCACCCGGCACGACGGCCGCTGCCGCATCGCCGCCGATGGCCTGCGCCGGGTCGCCGTCGGCCCAGAGGCCCACCACCGCCGTGAGCGTTGCGCCCTTCGCGCCAGTCCAGGTGCGGGATGCCCCACGCCGGAGCCCGCCATCCTCCAGCGCGCTGGTGAGTTCAGCATCCGAGCGCCCGAGAATGGCCGTGGTGAACCCCGCCGCGTCGAGGCGCTTCACGGGGCCTGCGGGTGTCAGGCCTGGCCTGCTTGGCAGCACCGCCACAACCTGCGCGGGCTCTGCCTCGCGCGTCTGTTCGGCCTGTTCGCCACCCAGGGTGCAGCCGGAAAACGCGAGCGCGCACGCCGCCAGAAGGGCGGAAAAACTAAACCAACGCATAACGGACGATCGCCGGGTGGTCTCCATGGGCGTTCTTATACTTGCACCAATCGATCCCCGGGGAGACTGAATGAACACCGGCGCGACCACCGCCTGGAATTACGCGAAGACCGGCCTGCTCATGGCGGCCCTCACTGCCGTCCTCATTCTGCTGGGTGGACTCATCGGCGGTTCCGTCGGGATCATCCTGATGGTCGTCGTCGCCGTCGTCTTCAACTTCGCCATGTACTGGGGCAGTGGGAAGATCGCCCTGAAGATGTCGCATGCCGTGGCGGTTGACGAGCAGTACGCGCCTGAGCTGCATCAGATGATTGAGCGTCTCGCCCAGCGCGCCGGTCTGCCCAAGCCCGGCGTGTACGTCACGCCCGACCAGCAGGCCAACGCGTTCGCCTGCGGTCGCAACCCCAAGCACTCGGCCATCGCCGTGACGCAGGGCATTCAGAACCAGCTCACCATGCGCGAACTGGAAGGGGTGCTGGCGCACGAGATGGCGCACATCAAGAACCGCGACATCCTCATCGCCAGCGTGGCCGCGATGGCTGCCGGTGCCATCTCCGCCGTGGCCAACTGGCTGCAGTTCTCATTGTTCTTCGGTGGGAGTGACGAGGAGGGGGGCCTCGGGCTCATCGGCACACTGGCCGCCATGATCATCGCGCCCATCGCCGCCACCATCATCCAGTTGGCCATCTCGCGCCAGCGCGAGTACCAGGCCGATCTCACGGGGGCCGAACTGCTGGGCGACCCCGAACCACTGGCCGATGCGCTCGAGAACCTTCAGCGCGGTGCCGAGCAGATTCCGATGCAGGTCAACCCCGCGGCGGCGCCGATGTATATCGTCAACCCGCTCGCGGCACTCCACGGTCGCGGCGTCTCGAAGCTGTTCTCGACCCATCCGCCGATGGAGGAGCGAATTCGTCGCCTGCGCGCGCTCGCCCCGGTCATCGCCGTCCAGGCCCAGGAGGCAACCGTATGAGCATTCAGGATCAGATCTCGTCCCTGCTGGGTGACCACAACGCGGAGCACAAGCGCCTGGTGCAGTACGTGGTGGAGCAGCTCGGCACGGGCCGTTCGCTTGAGGACGCCATCAACGACCCGTATGTGACGAACCGCCTTGCACCGGTGCAGCGCTGTGCACTGGTGGAGGAGCCCGAGATCGTGCACGCCGCGCAGGAGGAGTCGCTCAACGTGCTGCGTGCGCAGCTCGCGGAGCTCGCCGACTCGTAAGGCAGTACCATCGGTCTCCTCCCGTGGAGACCTTTTTCCAGCAAAACGAGACGGTCATCGTCTTTGCGCACGGCCTCGTGCTGTTCGCGCTCGGGTTCGCCGCCTGGCTTCAGCGCCGGCGCGCGACCCGACTCGCGCTGACCTCATCGCTCATCTGGCTTGCCTCGTACGCATTCTTCGAGGCGCTGGTGATCTGGGGATTCGTGTTCATCCCCATCCAGTCCACCTATCTGGCCCCCGAGGTCATTCAGGCGCTGGTGGTGCTGCGCGCCGTTCTCCAGATGGTGGCCATGGCATGTCTGCTGCAGTTCGGCCTGCGTCTGGTGCCGTGGACCCGCCGGCATCTGGCACTCCTCAGCATCATCTCGATGGTGGTGTGGGTGGGCATTCTGGTGGGCGCCACCGCTGCAGCGGGCAATCAGGGTTGGGATGTCATCCAGTGGGAGGCCACGACCGCGCAGTTCTCGCGGTACCTCTTCCTGGTACCCGGCGCACTGCTCTCTGCGTATGGCATGTGGCTGCAGCGCGACGCCCTGACCAGGGCGGGCATGGTGGGTATCCGTCCGTTCGCCGCGCTGGCCGCTGCGGCGCTGCTGGTGTACGCCGTGGTGGGGGGGATCGTGGTGGAAGCTGCGCCCTGGGCCCCTGCCGGGGTGGGCAATGAGAGCGGCTGGTTTGACGCCACCGGGTTCCCGCTGGCCGTGGTGCGTGGGCTCGTGGCACTTGCACTGCTGCTCGCCGTCATCAAGTTGCTCGACATCTTCGAGGTGGAAGCCGAGCAGCAGGTGATGGCCCTCGACCGCGCCCGTCTGGTTGCCGAGGAGCGGGCGCGGTTCGGCCGCGACCTGCACGACGGCACCATCCAGTCGATCTACGCGTCGGGTCTGCACCTCGAGGCCATTGCCCTCAATACCGACGACGGCGACACGCGCGATGAGATACGCCACGTTGTGGGCAGCCTCAACGCGACCATCGATGGCCTGCGTGGATACATCCGCGGGCTGCAGGCACCCGACGGGGGCCCGTCGGGCATCGCATCCGACCTCGACCGCATCGTGCGCGACTTCCGCGACGACTCCCACCTCGAGGTGTCGTTCCGCGTGACGGGGCAGGAATCATGCGGCCCGCTGCCCGATGATGCCGGCCAGCACCTCGCGCACATCCTGCGTGAATCGCTTGCAAACGTGTCTCGCCACGCGGGCCCGTGCGCCGTTGACGTGCGCCTGACCTTCAGTCCCGACGAGGTTGATTTGGTTGTGTCGGACACGGGAGGGGGCATTCGTGATGAGATCGCGGGGCCAGCGGCTCCCGGCCATGGCAATGGACTGAAGAACATGCACGAGCGGGCGCGCTGGCTTGGCGGCCGTATCGTCATCGAAGCGGGAGAATCCGGCGGCACCCGTGTGGTGCTGGCGGTTCCGCTCGACGACGTGGAATCAACCGAGATGCCTGCCACCCGGCAGGGATCACCGACCGAGGTGATGACCTAGATGAGCCCGACTGCGCCAGATCCCATCAGGGTCCTGATCGTCGACGACCACCATGTGGTGCGCCTCGGCCTGCGGTCGCTGCTCTCACACACCGGTGGGTTCCGCGTGGTGGGCGAGGCCGGGTCGGTGAATGAGGCCGTGCAGATGGCCATCCAGCTCACGCCGGATGTGGTGCTCATGGACATCCGCCTGCCTGACGGCTCGGGCGTTGATGCCTGTCGCAAGATCAAGCAGGAGAACGACGACATCCGGGTGGTCATGCTCACGTCGTACTCCGACGAAGAGGCCATCGTGGGTGCCGTGATGGCCGGCGCATCGGGCTACCTGCTGAAGCAGGCCGACGCCGAGCGCCTTACCCAGGCCATCCGCGACGCCGCCTCGGGTGCATCCACGCTCGACCCGCGCGCCACCGG
>CAIPNN010000257.1 GCA_903866425.1 uncultured Actinomycetes bacterium | reverse complement strand
CGTTCTTCGAGAAGCACGCCATGTTCGGGCTCGACCCACGCACGGTTGGCACCTTCGTGCAGGGCATGCTGCCTGCCGTCGACCCGGCCACCGGCGACATCCTGCGTGCGGCGCCCGACCACATGGCCCTGTCGCCTGACGGCCACGGCGGCATCCTCCGCGCAATGGGCCATGCCGCCGTGCTGGGCGATCTGGAAGAGCGCGGCATCGACGTGATCATGACCATGCAGGTGGACAACCCGCTCATGCGTCCGGCCGACCCTGAGTTGATCGGCGCCCACCTCATGGCGCAGGCCGAGATGAGCACGCTGGTGGTGGCCAAGACCTCGCCCGAGGAGCGCATGGGCGTGATGGCCACCGTTGATGGGCGCACCGCGCTGGTGGAGTACACCGACCTGCCCAAGGACTTGGAGCAGGCACGCGACGCCGACGGCGGGCTCACGTACTGGGCCGGGTCAACCGGGGTGCACTGCCTCGACCGGGCGTTCGCAATGCGTATCGCCAGTGGCCAGATCGACCTGCCGTTTCACCGTGCCGAGAAGAAGGTGGCCACGGTGGACGACCCCGACCCGCAGGCGCCCAATGCCATCAAGTTCGAGGCGTTCATGTTCGATGCCCTGCCGCTGGCCGCGCGCACGGCGACCGTCGAGATGGCCCGCGAAGACCGCTTCGCCCCGGTGAAGAACGCCGAGGGCGCCGACTCACCCGGCACCTGCCGCGCGGCCATGTGTGCCCGTGCGGGGCGCTGGCTGGCCGCCAACGGCGTGACCGTGCCACACGGCGCGGTGGTGGAGATCGACCCACGCTTCGCGCAGGACCCGGCCGACCTGCACGGCCGGGTGCCCACCGACCTCGTCATCGACGAGCCGGTGTACTTCCCGCCGCCCGCTTAGCGGGTGCTGTTGGCCATCGCCGTGATGGGGAACCCGGCGGGGGCGTCAAGCCAGTAGCCCCACGACGGTCCTGACCAGAGAAGGGCGCGTCGCCCCTTGGCGCCGTGACAACTCAACGTCACGCCCTTCGCGACCGCCAGGCGACTTGTGGCACATCGGTAGCCGACCGGGGCTGACGGTCCGCAGCCGGGGCTGGTGTTCTCTGATGCGCCGATGGTGAGGGTCACCCGGCCGCCGGACGGGGTGCGGTACACGGCGGTGATCTCGGCCCCTCCGCAGTCGATGCCGTCGCCCACGGGGTCCGTTTGTGGGTCGTATGGCTGCTCCGGCGGGGTTTCGAGCCGCACGGTGCGCAGGGTGGCGCCCTGCGTTGCCCGCGGGTACGCCAAGGACACGGATGTACGAAGCCCCGGGAACACCTTCGCCCACGCGTTCGGTGGCGTGACGGTGCAGTTGCCACTGGCGCACGGGTTTGGCGCTGATGTCGCAATGCCCGCGGCGGCGAGGCCGCCCAGAATGAGGAGTGGGAGGAACCCAGTACGCATCGTGGCGGGCTACCGGATCTGGGGGGGAAGGGCGAACACGACGCCCTCGTCGGTCGGCACTTCGCTGCCCTTGCGGGCATAGCCCTGCGTCTCGAGGAACTCGAGCACCTCGCGCACGAGGATCTCGGGTGCCGATGCACCCGCGGTGAGGGCAACGCGCGGCTTCGCCGCGAGCCAGGCCGGGTCGAGGTCCTCAACGCCATCGATGAGGTACGACGCCGCACCACCTGCGCGTGCCACCTCAACCAGGCGCTGCGAGTTGGACGAGTTCTGCGAGCCCACCACCAGCACCAGTTCAGGTGCATTGCCGTCGGTGTTCACCGACGCCTTGACGGCGTCCTGACGGTTCTGGGTGGCGTAACAGATGTCGCTGCTCGCGGGTGACTGCAGCGCGGGGAACCGGCGGCGGAGCACCGCGATGATTTCGGCCGTGTCGTCAAGGCTGAGGGTGGTCTGCGTGGTGAGCGCGACGTTCTCGGGGTCGGGCACCTCAACGGTCTCAGCCTGCGCGACGTCCTCCACCACGATCACCTGATCGGGCGCCTCGCCGCGGGTGCCGATGACCTCATCGTGATTGGTATGCCCAACCAGCAACACCGTGGCGCCCCTACCGGCGTAGCGGCGCACCTCGGCGTGCACCTTGCTCACCAGCGGGCAGGTGGCATCGATCACCTCGAGGTCGCGGGCGGCACAGCGCGCGTAGATGTCGGGCGCGCTGCCGTGCGCCGACAGCACCATCACTGCGCCCTCGGGCACCTCTTCAGGCGTATCCACGAAGACCGCGCCCTTCTCGGAGAGGGTCTTCACCACATACTGGTTGTGCACGATCTCGCCGCGCACGTAGATGGGTGCCCCGCGCTCCTCGAGCAACCGGTCAACGGTCTCGATGGCGCGATCGACGCCCGCGCAGTAGCCGCGCGGGGAGATGAGGTTCACTGAGTTCGGCATCGGATGGAACGGTAGCGCCCCGCGCCACCGCATGGTCGGTAGCCTGCCCCCTCGTGACGACCGACACCGCTACTGCACACGCTGTACTCGATCTTGCGCTGCGCGCCGCCGACATTGCCGGCCGCCAGCTGCTCGCCCGGTTCGACCAACCCGCGGAGGGCCTCACCGAGAAGAGCACCGCCACCGATCTGGTGAGTGATGCCGATCGTGAGGCCGACGAGACCATCCTCGGGATGATCCGCGCAGAGCGCCCGGACGACGCCATCCTCAGCGAGGAGTCGGGCGAGGCCGAGCAGGGCACCACCGGCCTGCGTTGGCTGGTTGACCCGCTCGACGGCACCACCAACTACCTGTGGAGCTACCCGCAGTGGGCGGTGAGCATCGCCTGCTACGACGACGAAGGCGGCGTGATGGGTGTGGTGCACGACCCCATCCGCGGCGAGACCTTCAGCGCCGTGCGCGGTGGGCCTGCCCTCCTCAACGGCCAGCCACTGGTGCTGGAGCCCCGCGACGACCTTGGCAAGGCGCTCATCGGCAGCGGCTTCGGGTACGACGCCGTGCGCCGCCGGCGTCAGGCACTTCGCCTGTCGGGCGTCATCCCGCACGTGCGCGACATGCGCCGGGGCGGCTCGGCCGCGCTCGACATGGCCTGGGTGGCCGCCGGGCGCCTTGACGGGTACTACGAGTTCGGGGTCAACGCGTGGGATGTGGCCGCGGGCGCGGTCATCGTGATCGCCGCGGGGGGAGAGGTGCAGCAGCTTCCCACCGGCCCCGAGGGCGCTCCCGGCACGCTTGCCGCGCGCCCCGGCCTTGCCGGGCAGCTTCGCGCGGTGGTTGACGCGGCCGCCGACGGCATCAACTAGGCCGATCCTTCGCCGGAACGCGAAGGGCCCGCCGGAGCGGGCCCTTCGGTACCGCGATATCTGCGTGAACTACTTGCCGACGCTCTCCTTGTAGAGGCGACGCAGCACGGTCGGCAGGATGCCGCCGTTCTTCAGGTAGTTCAGCTCGTTGGGACCGTCGATGCGCGACTGCACCTGGAACTGACGGCCGTCGCCGAGCTCCACGGTGAGCACTGCGCGCGGCTCCATGTCGGACACGCCCTTGATGGTGAACGTCTCCGAGCCGGTGAGGCCGAGGCTCTCGGCGTTCTGGCCCTCAAGGAACTGCAGGGGAAGCACGCCCATACCCACCAGGTTGCCGCGGTGGATGCGCTCGAACGACTGCGCGATGACGGCGCGGACGCCGAGCAGCGCGGTGCCCTTGGCGGCCCAGTCACGCGACGAACCCGAGCCGTACTCCTTGCCTGCCAGCACCACGAGCGGGATGCCCGCCTCTTGGTAGCGCATGGATGCGTCGTAGATCGGGATGATCTCGCCGGTGGTGACGTGCTCGGTCCAGTTGCCTTCCTTGCCACCCGCCATGGCGTTGCGCAGGCGGATGTTGCCGAAGGTGCCGCGCATCATCACCTCGTGGTTGCCGCGACGGCTGCCGAACGAGTTGAAGTCGCTGGGCTCCACGCCCTTGCTGATGAGGTACTCACCGGCAGGGGAGTTGACCGGAATGACGCCGGCGGGCGAGATGTGGTCGGTGGTCACCGAGTCGCCGAGCACGGCGAGCGCGCGGGCGTCGATGATGTCGGTCACGCCCGGGGCGTCCGGGGTGAGGCCGTCGAAGAAGGGCGGCAGCTGCACGTAGGTGCTGTCGGAGTCCCACGCGTAGGTGTCGCCAGCCGGCACCGGGATTGCCTGCCAACGGGCGTCGCCGTCGAACACCGATGCGTAGTACTCCTGGAAGAGCGCGGCGTCGATGGTGCTCTCCACGACCTCGCGCACCTCATCGGCCGAGGGCCAGATGTCG
>CAIPNN010000256.1 GCA_903866425.1 uncultured Actinomycetes bacterium | reverse complement strand
TCCGAGAACAACTTGGCCTGCGACAGGCCGTTCTGGCCCGTGGTGCTGTCGATGACCAGCAGCACGTGGTGCGGCGCGCCATCCATGGCCTTGCCCGTGACCCCGTGCACCTTGCGCAGCTCCTCCATGAGGTTGTGCTGGGTCTGCAGGCGACCCGCGGTGTCGATGATGACCACGTCGGCGTTGCGGGACTTGCCGGCAACCACGGCGTCGAAGGCCACGGCTCCGGGGTCGGCCCCGGGCGACTGGCGCACGATGTCGGCACCCGACCGCTCAGCCCACACCTGAAGCTGCTCCACCGCTGCGGCACGGAAGGTGTCGCCGGCGCCGATGACCACCTTCTGGCCCAGCGATGCCAACTGATTCGCCAGCTTGCCGATGGTGGTGGTCTTGCCGCTGCCGTTCACACCCACCACCAGAATGACCGTGGGCTCGTCACCCAGCGCGATACGCGGGGGCTCCGATGCCAGGCGGTTGCCGATCTCATCGGTGAGCGCCCGGGCGAGCCCCGGGCCTGAGGTAATGCGCCCCTGCGCGGCCTCCTCGCGCAGTGCCTCCACCAGATCCATGGTGGCGGGCACACCGCAATCGGCGGTGATCAGCGCCTCTTCCAGCTCTTCCCAGGTGTCCTCAGACACCAGCTTCGCCTGGTACACGCCGGCCAGCTGGGGCGAGATGGCCTGGCGGGGCTTGGTGAGGTTCTCCTTGAGGCGCCGGAACAGGCCGCGCTTGCCGCCCTCCTCGGGCTCGGCATCCATCGCGGGTGCGTCAAGCCCAAACAGCGCCGCAAACGCGGCACGTCCCTCCCCGCCCTCCTGCTCGGTCATCCCGCTGCCGCGGCGGCCGGCGGCTCGTCGGCGTCCGGCGCAACCACGGGGGCCGGGCTGCCCACGGCCTGCAACTGACGGCGCACCCACGGGCGGGCCGGGCCCTCGGCGTCGCGGTCGAGGCGACGGGCCACAACCTGCGACACGCCCGACCGACCCATGGTGACGCCAAAGAGGAGGTCGGCCACCTCGACGGTGGGCTGCTGGTGCGTGATGAGGATGAACTGACGCTCGCCGGCAAGGCGACGCAGCACACCGAGGAACCTGCGGAGGTTGGCGTCGTCGAGCGCCGCCTCCACCTCGTCGAGCAGGTAGAACGGTGTGGGACGGGCCATGGCGATCGCCAGGCAGAACCCAAGTGCGATCATCGACTTCTCGCCGCCCGAGAACAGCGCGAGTGAGCGGGCGCGCTTGCCGGCTGGGATCACCTCGACCTCGACGCCCTCCTCGCCCTCATCGTCGACGATCCGCAGGCGCCCGGTACCGCCCGGGAACAGCAGTGCCACAACCTCCTGGAACCGCTCGTCAACCGCCTGCATCACGTCGGCGAAGCCCCCGGCAACCTGGGCGTCGAGTTCGGCCATCTGGGCGCGCAGGGCCTCTGCAGCCTTCTCGAGGTCCTCGATCTGCTCGGTGGTCTCGGCCTCGCGCTCCGACAGCTCGGCGCGCTCCTCTGCGGCAAGGGGATTGACAGCTCCCATGCCCTCGCGGCGCACGGCCAGTGCCTCCACGCGTTCGGCGATGGTGTCGGCGTCCTCCTCGCCCTCCACGGGCGGAGGCGGTGCAGGTGCATCTTCGGCAACGCCCGCCTCGCGTGCGCGCTCGGCGGCCACTGCCACAGCGATCTCGGCGGCGCGGTCGGCCTCTGCTGCGCCGTGAGTGGCGCGCTCAGCGGCCTCAACGGCCTGCTGCGCCTGCTGCAACGCCGTGCCCGTCTCATTCAGCGTGGCGGCGAGTTCGCGGGCACGCTGGTCAAGCGCGTCACCGCAGGGTGCCAGCGCCTCGGCCACCTGGTTCATCGCCCTCGCCGCGGCAAGCACCGTGCTGTGGTCGGCCATGGCCGGCTCGGGTGCCTCGGCCTCAGCCCGTGCACGTGCCCGGCGCGCCACGATGTCCTGCAGCACCGCCCGGCGCTGGGTGGCGTCCTGATCGGCGATGCGCGCCGACTCCCGCGCGGCGTCCCGCGCCACACGCGCGGTGCGCGCGGCCTCGGCAGCCACCTCGGGGTCAACCGGCTCGCCATCAGGGGTTGATCCCAGGCGGGCGAGTTCGGCGCGAGCGGCGTCCAGCGCGGCAACGGCCTCTGCGCGTGCGGCGGCACGACTGCGGGCCTCGGCGCGCGCAGACTCAAGACGCGACTGCTGACGCTCGGCAGCGCGCTCAGTGGCCCGTGCCCGGGCGCCCATGCGACGCTCGGCCTGCGCAGCATCGCGCTCGCCCTGCTCAGCCAGATCAACCTTCGACGCCGCCTGCTGGGCGCTCTCAATTGCACGGCGGTGCAGCGCACGCCCGGCCCAGGGGCCGCGCACGCCGGTGAGCATGCCGAGTCCCGGACGGAAGGCCAGGCCGTCCTCGGTCACCAGCACGCGGGCATTGATGCCCTGCGGCAGGCCCTCAAGCGAGGGCACCAACCACGCGCCGGCAAGCAGGCCATCGAGCCACGGGCGAGCGCGGTCGGGACAGGCGGTGACCACCGACGACAGCGGACGGGCGCCAGGCACCGGCGGCGTGGCCTGCTGCTGCGATGCAGACGGGCGGGCGACTGCGGCGGCGCTGGCACCGGCCTCAAGCGCCTTGGCGCCCTCACCGAAGGTGTGCACAAGCGGCGCATCGGCCAACTCGCCGAGGGCCGCGGCAACAGCCCGCTCCATGCCCTCCTGCACCTCGATGCCATCGCCCAGCAGCACGCCGTCAACCGGGCGGTCGTCGCCGGGAGCCAGCGACGCGGCCTCCGATGCCAGGCGCGCGGCGCGGGCCGCGGCGCCCTCGCGGGCCGAGCGTGCAGCCTCAGCCGCCCTGCGGGCGTCAGCCAGACGCTCCTGATCGCGGGTGCGGCGGGCCAGCGAGATCTCGGCCCGGCGCTCGGCGCGGGTGACGTCGGGTGCATCTGCGCCGTCCAGCCCGGAGATGGCCTCGGTGGCACGCACCACGCGGGCCTCTGCGGCGGCGCGTTCGGCGGCGTCACGCTCGGCGACCCGGCGGTCTTCACGCGCGCGCTCCAGCGCGGCCAGCGCGGCCTGATCGGCGGCCTCAGCCTGCTGCAGGCGGTCAGCAGCCTCGGCTGCAGCCCCCTCGGCAAGGGCGAGCCCCTTCTCGGCCTCCTCATGCGCACGCTCGGCGGCCACAAGGGCCTCCTGCGCCTCGCGGCGGCGCTGCCGGCGGCGCTCGGCCTCGTCATGCGCCGACTGCACACGCCCGGTGGCAACCTCTGAGCGGCCCGCAAGGCGCTCGGCCACACCACGGATTCGGCCGGCCGACTGCATGGCGTTCTCACGCTCGGTGATCACCCGCTGGCGGTCCTCACCCGCCGTGCGCGCAGCCACACGGGCCGCCTCGAGCGCCTGCGTGGCAACGGTCACCTCGGTGGCGCGTGCGGTGCGGGCCTCGTGCGCAGCGGCCAGCGCACGGCCTGCGCCAACCGCGCGGGCGGTGGCGAGCGCCTCGCGCGCCTCCGTCAGTTCCTTCTCCACCTCTGCAGCCCGCTCAGCCGCTCGGGCCTGGCGCTCCAGTGAGCGGGCGCGAGATGCGATCTCGCCGGCGAGGTCACGCGCGCGCGCCAGGTGGTCGTCCACATGCTTCAGCCGCAGCTCGGCGCGGTGACGCCGGCGCTTGGGCAGGCCGGTGCCTGCCGCCTCGTCGAGGATGGCCCGCATTGCGGCAGGCTTGCTCTGGCAGATCTGGTCGACCTGCCCCTGGCGGATGATCGACAGCGACTGCGGGCCGAGACCGCGCGACGACAGCGAGTCGAGCACGTCGACCAGGCGGCAGTTGCCGTTGTTCAGCTTGTAGCCCGAGTCGCCGGCGCGGGTGAGACGGCGGGTGACACCCAGTTCGGCGGGCCCCTCCGTGACCGGGCCATCGAGCGTGATGGACACCTCGGCCATGCCGACGGGCTGGCGGCCGTCGCCCCCCGAGAACAGGATGTCCTGCATGGCCGGTGCGCGCAGTTTGCCCGCGCGCTGCTCGCCGAGCGCCCAGGCGATGGCCTCGGAGATGTTGCTCTTCCCCGACCCGTTGGGGCCGACAATCACGTTGATGCCGGGGCCAAACTCAAGGTCGATGGGGTCGGCGAACGACTTGAAACCCTTGATGCGCAGACGCTTCAGCACGGTGTCACGACCCCTTTCCGGTGATGGCGCCAAGCGCCACCTCGGCCGCTGCCTGCTCGGCGGCCTGCTTACTGCGACCAGTGCCCTCGCCGAGGGCCTGACCGTCCTGCGTGACGCGCGCAGTGAACACGCGCGCCTGCGCCGGGCCGTCCTCGCCCGTGATCTCGTAGTGCACGCGGTTGCCGCCACGGCGGGCGACTTCCTCCTGCAACTCCGTCTTGGCATCACGCATGCGCGTGGGTGCCGCGTCGAGTGCCGCGGCAAAGGAGCCGAGAACAGCCGACGTGGTTGCCTCGGGGCCCGGCCCCAGCCAGCCGGCGCCGATGACCGACTCGGCCAGCGCGGCCTTCACGTTGTGACTCTCGGCCAGTTGGTCGGCCTCTGCGGCGTACCGCTTGGGCGCGATGGCCACCATGGCGGCAGGCAGGCCACAGGCCTCGGCCACCACGGCGCAGGCGTCGCGCGACACCACGCGCTGACGCATGAACGTGAGGTCGCCCTCAGCCCGGTCGGGGTGCCGGGTGAACAGTTCGACCGTCACGATCTGGCCGAGTACCGCATCGCCGAGAAACTCGAGCCGCTCGTACGAACGCAGATGATCGGGTGCCCACTGCGGGTGCAGCAGGGCCTCACGCCTGAGGTCCGCATCGAGCAACTCGAGAAGCCCGGCGAGATCACGGGGTGGGTGTCCGGATTCCCTAGGAACCGGAGCGGGCGATGACGTAGTCGACGGCGTCGCCGACGGTGACGATCTTCTCCGCGTCCTCGTCCGGGATCTTCACCCCGAACTTGTCCTCCATCTCCATGATCATCTCGACCAGGTCGAGGGAGTCGGCGTTCAGATCCTCCGAGAATGATGCAGTCTCGACGACCTCAGCCGCATCAACGCCGAGCTGCTCGACGAGGATGGCCTGGATCTCGGAAAGGGCCTGTGCTCGATCCACCACGTTCTCCCTTCGGGACGCCCGTTTCGGGCCTCAATGACGAAGAGCAACGTACAGGTGCCTCCGGACGCTTCACCGGAGGCGCACCCGCTATTTGGAGGTGACTCCCAGGCCGGCCTCAATGTGGCCCGTCACGTCTCCCGCCACGCCACGGGCGGCCGTGCGGATGCCATTGGTCATGCCGCGCACGCCCGAGTTGCCGTGGCCGATCACCGACATTCCGCGCACGCCGAGCAAGTAGGCACCGCCGTACTCCTCGGGGTCAACCTTCTTGCGCAGTTCCTGGAAGCTCGGCATGGCCAGCTTGCCCGCGATCTTGCCGCGCGTTGACGACATGAGACCGCGCCGGATCTCGCTGAACAGCATGCCGGCAGCCCCTTCGTACAACTTGAGGGCCACGTTGCCGGTGAAGCCATCCGTGACGATGACCCGTGCGGTGCCCTTGGGCACATCGCGGCCCTCGATGTTGCCGATGAAGCCCGGCGTGCCCTCCAGCAGCGCGTAAGCCTCCTGCACCAGTTCGGTGCCCTTGCCGGCCTCCTCGCCGATGGTGAGGATTCCCACGGTCGGGTCGTCAATGCCCATGATCTCGTGGGCCAGCACGCGACCCATCACGGCGAACTGGGCCAGGTACTCGGGCTTGCACTCCACATTGGCGCCGCCGTCGATGAGCACCACGGGGCCGAGCACCGACGGCATGGGTACCGCGAGGCCGGGGCGGATGACGCCGGGAAGGCGACGCAGCAGGAGCGTGGACGCGGCGAGCATGGCACCGGTGTGCCCCGCCGACACCACGGCCGACGCACGGCCCTCGGCCACCTGCTTGCACGCAACGACCATTGAAGCGTCCGACTTGGTGCGGACGGCCTTCACCCCGTCGTCGGTCGACAGGATGCGGTCGGCGGCGTGCACGATCTCGATACCCGACGGCACGTCGCCGTGGGTCGCAAGCTCGCGCTCAAGCACGGCCTGATCACCCACGAGCAGGACACCGATGCCCTCCTTCGCGGCGGCAACGGCACCCGACACGGGAACCTGTGGAGCCTTGTCGCCGCCCATCGCGTCAAGCGCGACGACGGCGTGACCGGCTGATGTGCTCAACCGGGGAGGTGCGTCAGACGCCGGTATCGACGACCGCGCGGCCCTTGTAGTGCCCGCACACCATGCATACGTGGTGGGGCATCACGGGAGCCGTGCAGCGCGGGCAACGACCGAGACGGGTCGCGGCCACAGTGTGAGTGGCACGACGCTTATCGCGGCGGGCGCGTGATGTCTTGCGCTTTGGGACTGCCAATGCGGCTCCTTGAAGAGGACCGGTTCCGGAACGACGCGGGAGGTTAGCGCCTCTCACCCATCGCCGCCACCATCCTCGCGAAGTCGCTCGGCCAAATCGCCCAATGCAGCCCATCGCGGGTCGGTTGTGTCGTCCTCGCAATCGCACTGCTGCGCGTTGAGGTCCGCGCCGCACGTGACACACAAGCCCTGGCAGTCGGGACGGCAGAAAATGGACATGGGCACGGCCTCAAGCAGGCAGTCGCAGGCCCATGCGGCCACGTCAAGCTCCTGCCGGCTCGGGCCGCACAGGTACTCGCAGTCGAGATCGGGGTCGGGCTCGTCGATGTCGTCGCGGCCAGCGGTCTGGAAGTCGCGCGCATCAACGTCAACGTGCACCACGGCATCGGTGAGACACCGCTGACACGGTCCACGCAGATCGGCGGCGAACCGCAGGCGAAGTCCGAGGCCCGCGCCGGCGCCACTCACGTCGAGCCGCGCCTCCAGATCGGCGGGGTCGGGCACGTACTCCTGCCCGCCGAGGGTGATCACCTGGAGCGCCACGGGCACGTCGGCGTGCGCCGCACCACCGGACATGAGTCCGAGGCGGCGGAGGTCAATGACCCCCTCCGCCTCGCCCGGGCGCCCCCCGGTCATCTGGTCAGTCGCGGTACGAGTCGGAGTCGTCAGAGATGAACGGTCCGCCGTCCACGTCTTCCGACTTGCCCTGCAG
>CAIPNN010000255.1 GCA_903866425.1 uncultured Actinomycetes bacterium | reverse complement strand
CCGCCATTCAGGTGGTGCGCGCCGTGGGGGTTGAGACCGGCGGCGCCAACGTGCAGTTCGCGCTCAACCGCGAGACCGGTGACATGGTCGTGATCGAGATGAACCCGCGCGTGTCGCGGTCATCGGCCCTGGCCTCAAAGGCCACGGGTTTCCCGATCGCCCGTATCGCCGCGCGTCTGGCCATTGGCTACACGCTCGACGAACTGCCGAACGACATCACGCAGGTCACGCCCGCATCGTTTGAGCCCACCCTCGACTACGTGGCGCTCAAGGTGCCGCGCTTCGCATTCGAGAAGCTCACCGAAGACCGCGTGCCGCTGTCCACCTACATGCAGAGCGTGGGTGAGGTGCTGGCGCTCGGGCGCACGTTCGCCGAGGCCTTCGGCAAGGCGCTGTCGGCGCGCGAGCTCGACGCCCGCATGGATGAGCCGGCATCGGTGGCCGAGGCGCTCGAGCGTCTGCAGAAGCCGTCGTGGGACCGCTTCGACCTGATGGTGTGGGCCGCCCGCAAGGGGGCAACAGCCGAGGACCTGCACGGGGCCACCGGCGTGCACCGTTGGTTCACCAACGAGATCGTGGCCTTCGCCACCGCAGGTGATGCGCTGGGGGCTGACCCGGATGGCGAGGCGCTCATGGATGCCCGCCGGGCAGGCCTGACCGACCGCGACATCGGGCTCGCAATCGGTGAGACCGAGGCGCAGGTGGGCGCGCGCCGTCGTGCCGCAGGCGTGCGCCCGTCGTATCGCGCGGTTGACACCTGCGCGGCCGAGTTCGCCGCACTCACGCCGTACTACTACGGCACCTACGGCACGGAGACCGAGGCGCCACCACTCGACCGCCCCTCCGTGGTGGTGCTGGGGTCCGGCCCCAACCGCATCGGCCAGGGCATCGAGTTCGACTACTGCTGCGTGCATGCCGCCATGACGGCGCAGGAGCTGGGCTACGCGGCCATCATGGTCAACTGCAACCCCGAGACGGTGAGCACCGACCACGGCATCAGCGACCGCCTCTACATGGAGCCGGTCACGTTTGATGCCGTACTCGACATCTGTGAGGCCGAGAAGCCCATGGGTGTCATCGCGCAGCTGGGGGGACAGACCCCGCTCCGGCTTGCCGCACCGCTCAAGGCCGCCGGCATCAATGTGCTGGGCACCTCGCCCGAGGCCATCGACATGGCGGAAGACCGCGGGCGGTTCGGGGCACTGCTCGGCGATCTGGGGCTCAAGGCCCCGCCGTGGGCCATGGCCGAGGGCGAGGCCGATCTGCTGGCCGCGGCCGAGCAGGTGGGATACCCCGCGCTGGTGCGCCCGTCGTACGTGCTGGGTGGCCGCGCCATGGCAATCGTGTCGGGGCCTGAGGAACTCAAGGCCTGGATGGTGAAGGAGAAGCCGCAGGGGCTGGTGATGGTCGACCGCTTCCTTGCCGGTGCCACCGAGATCGACGTCGACTCGCTGTGTGACGGCGAGAACACGTGGATCGCCGGCGTGATGGAGCACGTGGAGGAGGCCGGGGTGCACTCGGGCGACTCCGCATGCGTGCTGCCGCCGCAGGGTATTGGCGACGAGGCCATTGCCGACGTGAAGCGTCAGGCCACAATGCTGGCCGAGGCGATCGGGGTGAAGGGCCTGCTCAACGTGCAGTTCGCACTGCGCGACGGCACCGCCTACGTGATCGAGGCCAACCCGCGCGCATCCCGCACTGTGCCGTTCGTGGCCAAGGCCCGGGGAATCCCGGTGGTCAACTACGCCGTGCGCCTCATGCTGGGTGAGACCATCGCCGACCTGCCGCTGCCCGCATCGGATGCCATGTCGCATGTGGCGGTGAAGGAAGCCGTGCTGCCGTTCTCGCGCTTCCCGTGGGCCGACCCGGTGCTCGGGCCGGAGATGCGCTCCACCGGCGAGGTCATGGGCATCGGCGCCACGTTCACCGAGGCATTTGCCAAGGCACAGCGCGGTGCGCGTCAGGCGCTGCCACGGAGCGGCACGGTGTTCCTGTCGGTGCGCGATGAGGACAAGCCCAAGTTGGCCGACCTCGCACGCACCATCATCGACGCCGGGTTCGACATCGTTGCCACGGGCGGCAGCGCGCGCATCGTTGCCGACGCCGGCCTCCCCGTGCGCGAGGTGAACAAGGTGGCCGACGGGCCGCCGCACGTGGCCGATCTCATCCTGGGTGGTGAGGTTGCGATGGTCATCTGCACGCCGAGTGGCCGGGGTGACCGTGCCGATGGCGCCATCATCCGCCGCGCCGCTGTGCGTGCGGGTGTCCCGTGCATCACCACCATCGAAGCTGCCGAGGCGGCCGCGCAGTCGCTTGGCGTGGACCCGGCGAAGGTGCCACCGGTGGCGCTGCAGGATCTGGCGCCCGCAGGCTGATGCGACAGCCGGAGGGGGCGCGCTGGCACTGACAGCGCGTCACCCTCCTGCTCGTAGCGGGAATGCCAAAGGGTGACATCGGTTTTCGCCGGGTTGCCACCAGCGGCATGTCGTGGGTACGATCGCTCCGATGGCGACTCCTCCCAAGACGGCTTCAACTCCACAGCGCTCGCTCGACCAGCGCATGGACGCCCTGCGTCGTGCCAACGAGATCCGCTCGCAGCGCGCGGAATTGAAGAAGCGCCTGAAGTCTGGTGAGCTCGCCGTCTACGACCTCATCGACGACCCGCCCGACTACGTGCTCACCGCCAAGGTGTTCGACATGATCGTGGCGGCGCCGAAGTACGGGAAGGTCAAGGCCACCCGTCTGCTCAACCAGTGCCGCATCTCCCAGGGCAAGACCCTTGGAGGGCTGTCCGACCGGCAGCGCCAGGAACTGGTCGAGCTGCTGCGGCTCCGATAGCCACCCCTCGGGTCTTCGTCATCTCCGGCCCATCGGGTGCGGGGAAGGGGACCCTCATCAAGGGCGTGCTCGACCGCGTGCCCGCACTTGCGGTGGCGGTGTCGTGCACCACGCGCGCCAAGCGGCCCGGTGAGGTTGACGGCCGTGAGTACCACTTCATGAGCCGTGCGGAGTTCGCACGCCTGGTGGACGACGGGGCGTTTCTGGAGCACGCGGAGTTCGCGGGCAATCGGTACGGAACCCTCAACAGCGAACTCGACCGCATCATGGACGGCGGCCGTTCGGTGATTCTGGAGATCGAGTTGCAGGGTGCGCGCAACGTGCGTGTGATCCGCCCCGAGTCGGTGTCGATCTTCATCGCGCCGCCGTCCCTCGATGAACTCGCCCGGCGCCTGCGCGCGCGGGCCACCGACGCCGAGGAGGAGATCGAGGCGCGGCTTGAGGTTGCCCGCCGCGAGATCGCGGCAGAGGCGGAGTTCGACCACGTCATCCTCAATGACGACGCCGACCGGGCCACGGCGGAACTGATCGGGATCATCGAGGGCGCCACCGCGGCCTGAAACGGCATGCAACGCCTGATGGTCGCGCGCGAAACCGCGCCGCGATAGCGTCCCGCCCATGGCCGAGATTCTCCTGGGTGTCACCGGCGGCATCGCCGCCTACAAGTCGCTTGACGTGCTGCGCATGCTGCAGCGCCACGAGCACGGCGTGAGCGTGGTCATGACCCACACCGCCGAGCGGTTCGTGGGATCCGCATCGTTCGCCGCACTGTCGCAGCGCGAGGTGGGCACCGCGATGTTCGGTGGCGCAGATCAGCCCGGGTATCACCACCTGGATGTGAACGACGGCAAGGACCTGATGCTGGTGGCACCGGCATCGGCCAACACCATTGCCCAGATGGCCTCGGGCATGGCGTCCAACCTCCTCACCTCGTGCTTCTTGGCGTTCCGTGGCCCGGTGGTCGTGGCACCCGCCATGAACACCTCCATGTGGCTGCACCCAGCCACGCAGCGCAACATCGACCGCCTGCGGGAGTACGGCGTGCATATCGTTGAGCCCGAGAGCGGACTGCTCGCCGACGGCGCCATCGGGCCCGGCCGCCTGGCCGAGCCCTCGGTCATCGTCAACGCTGCTGAGTCGGTGCTGTCGGGGCGGGCGCAGGG
>CAIPNN010000254.1 GCA_903866425.1 uncultured Actinomycetes bacterium | reverse complement strand
CCACGTGTTCTTCCGCCGCACAATGATCGAGTGCGCCTGGCGCGAGGAGGATGACGAGCTCGTCCTGCGCGTTGAGGCCAACGCCTTCCTGCGCCACATGGTGCGCGTGCTCGTGGGCACGATGCTCGAATGCGGGCGGGGCCGCCGCACGGTTGAGTCGTTTGGTGCACTCCTCGACGGCGCACCCCGAAGCGACGCGGGGCCGACGGCCTTGCCGCATGGCCTCACGCTGGTGGCAGTGCGCTACTGATCGGCAGTCCGGCTGCTGCGGGCGCGGGGTGTTCCCCGGAGGAAGACGAAACGACGCCCTGGCCACCGGGGCAGCGCCCCGGTTGACTCGCGATTCCGATTCGCGACGGAGGGGAACACCCCGCGCCCGCGGCTACCATCGCGCTACCGGTGAGAATTCTCGTGACCAATGACGATGGCGTTGACGCGCCCGGAATCCTCGCGCTGAAGCAGGCCGTGGACTCCCTCGGCGAGGTGTTCGTCATCGCGCCCGACACCAATCGCAGTGCGATCGGTCGTGGCATCACCATTCACGACCCGCTCGTGGTGGACGAAGTTGCGATGGCCGATGGCACCAAGGCCTTCTCGATCAGCGGCACGCCCGTCGACTGCGTGCGGCTCGGGGCACTCGGGCTCATCGGTGATCCGCCCGACGTGGTGGTGAGTGGGGCAAACCTCGGGCTCAACCTCGGCGACGACGTGACGTATTCGGGCACGGTGGCTGCGGCGCTTGAAGGCGTGATGCTCGGCATTCCCGCCATCGCGGTGAGCCAGGACGCGCTCGGCGGGGGCAGTGGCCCGGGCCTTGCGTACGACTTCTCGGCGGTCACCGCATTCGCGGCGAAGCTGGTGCCGTTTGCCTGCCAGCGGCGCTTTCCGCGGCACGTCATCTTCAACGTCAACGGGCCCGGCGTGGCGCCCGCTGACATCAAGGGCGCCAAGGTGACCCGCCTCGGGCGCCGGGTGTACGACGACACGCTCACGCTTGAGGGCGAGAGCGGCTCGAAGAAGCACTACCGCATCTACGGCGAGCCCATGAGCCACGACCAGCAGCCCGGTACCGATCTCTCGGCCATTGACGATGGCCTGGTGTCGGTGACCCCCTTGCACTTCGACCTCACCGACATGGACGGTATGGACGAGATGGAGCGGTGGGAGATCAACGGGCTGCTTGACGACGCCGGAGTGCGCTGAGGCCGTGCCGCCGCGGTTCAGCACGGTCCTGTTCGATCTGGATGGCACGGTGGTCGACACCGTCGCGCTCATTCGCGAATCGCACCGGCATGCGGTGCGCACGGTGCTGGGCGTCGAGATGTCGGACGAGGAACTCACGGCCAACGTGGGGCGTCCGCTCATCGACCAGATGCGGGCGTTTTCGGAGGAGCACGCGGAGGCGCTGCTGGTGGAGCAGCGGGCCTGGAACCACGCGCACACCGCCGAACTGATCGCGGGCTACCCGGGTATGGACGGCCTGTTGGGACGCCTGCACGAGGCCGGCTGCCGCGTTGGCATCGTCACGTCGAAGAGTCGCCCCACCGTGCAACTCGCGTTCGATGCCCTGCCCGACATCGCACGCCACCTCGACGATGTGGTGGGCCTTGAGGACAGCGCAACGCACAAGCCCGGCCCGGAGCCGGTGCAGGTGGCGCTCGCCAACCTCGGCGCCACCCCGGAGGACGCCTGTTACGTGGGCGACGCGCCATTCGACATCGCCGCCGGCAACGCCGCGGGGGTCACCACCATCGGGGTCACCTGGGGATTCTTCGATCAGGCTGCGCTCGATACCGAGCACCCCGACCTGGTGGCGCACGATATCCCCGCGCTCGAGGCCATGCTGCTGGGGGCCGGGGAATGAGCGACGGGGCCCGGGCGGAGGAACTGCGCGCGCTCATCCGCGATGCGTCGCACCGGTACTACGTGCTGGACGACCCGTCGGTGGACGACGCCGTGTACGACGACTGGTTGCGTGAGCTCGAGGCAATCGAGGATGCCCACCCCGAACTTGTGACCCCCGACTCGCCCACGCAGCGTGTGGGATCGGGCCCGTCGGAGCGCTTTGCGCCACACACCCACGACCAGGCGATGCTCAGCCTTGCCAACGCACGTGGTGAAGAGGAACTGCTCGAGTGGAACCGGCGCCTGGAGTCGGTGCTTGATCAGGAGGGGCTTGCCGGCACCGACGTGCAGTTTGTTGTGGAGCCCAAGATCGACGGGCTGGCCATCTCGCTCACATATGAGGACGGCCGGCTGGTGGTGGGGGCCACGCGTGGCGACGGCGCGGTGGGGGAGGATGTGACCGCCAACATCCGCACCATTCAGGCCGTGCCGCTGGTGCTGCGGCCTGAGGCCGGCAGCCCGCCTCGGCGCGTGGAGGTGCGCGGCGAGGTGTATCTGCCGCTCGAGGCCTTCGCGCAGTTCAACGAGGCGCGCGCCGCTGAGGGCCTGCCCACGTTCGCCAACCCGCGCAACGCCGCCGCGGGCAGCCTTCGCCAGCTCGATTCGCGCCTCACGGCTGAGCGCCCCCTGTCGGTGTGGTGCTATGCCGTGGGGGCGTCCGATGGCCTCGAGGTGTCGAGCCAGGACGACGTGCTGGCATGGCTGCGCGACGCGGGCTTCCCGGTGAACCCCCTCATCGAGGTGGTCGACGACATCGATGCCGCTGCAGCTGCCTGCGCCCGGTGGGAAGAGCGCCGGGGCGACATTGATTACGACATCGACGGCGCCGTGGTGAAGGTCAACTCGCTGGAGCAGCAGCGCCGCCTTGGCGCCGTGGCACGTGCCCCCCGGTGGGCCATCGCGTACAAGTTCGCGCCCACGACGGCCACCACGCTGCTGAAGGCCATCAACATCAACGTGGGGCGCACCGGCGCCATCATCCCGTGGGCCGAGTTGGAGCCGGTGCATGTGGGTGGGGTCACCGTGCAGCACGCCACGCTGCACAACCAGGACGACCTGGCGCGGAAGGACCTGCGCATCGGCGACACCGTGGTGGTGCAGCGTGCAGGCGACGTGATTCCCCAGGTGGTTTCGGCGCTCACGCAGCGT
>CAIPNN010000253.1 GCA_903866425.1 uncultured Actinomycetes bacterium | reverse complement strand
GTGGGTACCCATTCCCCAATGGTGTTCGATTCGGCGCAAGGATGTCCCCTCCCCGGGGCCAATCCGCGGCTACGGTGTGCTGTGTGAGCGACCAAGCCCAGTTCCTGCACGAGATGGCCGCACTGGCCGATGCCCATGCCGCGGCACTGGCCGCGCCCGTGCGCGCATTCGACATCGGGGGGCGCATGTTCGACTGCGACGTGCACCCCGAGATGATGGGCGTGGTCAACCTGTCGCGCGACTCCTGGTATCGCGAATCGGTGGTGCACGATGCTGATGCGGCGATCCGCCGGGGCGCCGTGCTGGCGGCTCAGGGTGCCGCCATCGTGGACATCGGGGCGGAGAGCACGCTCGAGCACGCCGCGCGGGTGTCAGCCGAAGATCAGGTGGCGGCCGTGCTGCCAGTCGTGCGCGGGCTGGGCGAGCGGGGCATCCTCACATCGGTTGAGACGTACTCACCCGAGGTTGCGCGGGTGGTGCTGGGTGCCGGTGCCAACGTGCTCAACCTCACCGGTGTGGAGCGCGAGGACGAGGTGTATGCGGCGGCAGCCGAGCATGACGCGGCCATCATCATGTGCTTCGTGCAGGGCGCCAACGTGCGCGAGGTCAACGACCTGGTGCTGGGCGACGACCCCATTCCCGCCCTCATCGAACATTTCGGCCCGCGCATCGACCGTGCGGTCGCCCAGGGCGTGGAGCGCATCTTCATCGACCCGGGGCTTGGCTTCTATTACGGCAACCTGCTGGATGGCCCCACCCGCGTGCGCCATCAGGTGAAGGTGTTCATCAATACGTTCCGCCTGCGCGTACTGGGCTGGCCGGTGTGCCATGCGCTGCCGCATGCCTTCGACTTCTTCGGCGACGAGGTGCGGTCGGCGGAGCCCTTCTTCGCGGTGCTCGCGTCGCTGGGTCGCACGGGCCTGTTCCGCACGCACGAGGTGCCGCGCGTGGGGGCGGTGCTCGGCACGCTCGGGGCCCTTCGCCCCGGCGACATCAATCCACCCGGCGCATAGCGCCGCCATCACGTGTGGGGGAGCCCCCACACGAAACCGGCCGCTCCGGGGTTCCGGTACTACGATCGTTCCACCCCCGGCGTTGGCACCTGCCCCCACCCGGGTCGTCCGAGCCCTCGAAGTGGAGCGACTTCATGAAAACGTCCCGTCAACGAGCGATTGCCATCGCATCGGGCAGTCTTGTGGGTCTCGCGCTCGCGGGGTCTGCGTTCGCTGCACCCCCCACGATTCCGGTGTCCGGCACGGTCACCAATGGCGCCGGCGCAACGATTGCCGCTGTCGGTCCGATGGGGAAGGTCGCCGTGGCTCCGGTCCGTGCCAACGGTGGCTTCGTCCTGAAGGTGCCGCGCGCAAAGGCATCGTCCGTCGGCCTCATGCTCATCGCCCGCGACGGTGGCAATGGTGGGCCAATCGTCCTCGCCCGCAGGGGCTCGACCGGCTATGTGCGCCTGTCCACCGCCACCCGCGCGCTCGGCACCATCACCAGGGGCAAGGGGTTTTCGACGGTCACCACCACGTTGCCCGAGGGGTCGTTCTCCACGGCGGGTGCCGTGGCGCTCAAGGCGAGCGGCGCTCCCAAGGTCGTGCCCAAGGTGTTCGCGGCGGTGCTGCGTCCCAAGGGCAGGGTCACTGACACATGCGTCAACCGCTACTGGGTGCGCGACCCCGCCGACCGGGACGCCGGCTTCGAGCTGCTCGATCAGCTGTACAAGCAGGTGTGGGGCAATGCCGCCATCACGCAGGAGCAGTGGGACGCCATCACGCTCCCGCCCACGTGGTTGTTCTGGATCAAGAACTCCGAGCGCCAGCCGCTCGCCAAGGGGGCGTTCCTGCGCTCGCCCGAGTGCCCTGCCGACGGCCAGTGGTCGTACAGGAACCTCTTCGGCAGCGAGTGGCTCAACCTGACCAACTTCAAGTCGTTC
>CAIPNN010000252.1 GCA_903866425.1 uncultured Actinomycetes bacterium | reverse complement strand
CCCGTGCCGAGCAGCGCCTCCTCACGTACCAGCACCGGGGGGATGACCGGGGTGAAGCCCTGGCCCTCGAGGAGATCGACGGCATAGGTGACCAGCGACATCTGCAGGCGCACGAGCGGGCCGAGCAGATAGGCGAAGCGTGCACCGCTGGTACGCGCCGCGCGTTCAAGGTCGAGTCCGCCGAGCCCCTCCGCGATCGTCACGTGATCCAGCGGCTCGCCCTCGAACACGGGAATCTGGCCGACTGCGCGCAACTCGACGGCATCGTCCTCGCCACCGTCGGGCGCTCCGTCCTGCGCCAGATTGGGCAGGCCGAGCAGCACCGTGTCGCGGTCGGCCTCCGCCACGCGCAGCAGATCTTCCTTCGCCGATGTCTGCTCGCGCAGGGCGCGCGCCTCGTCCTCCTGGGCTGCCGGCACGTCGTCGCCCTGCTTCTTCGCCTGACCAATGGCCTTGGCGATGCGGGTGCTCTCGGCGCGCATGTCCTCGACCTCGGCGCGCAGCGCACGGCACGCGGCATCGAGCTCAAGCACACGGTCGAGTTCTGCCACGTCCCCTCGGCGGGCGAGCGCTGCCCGCACCGTGTCGGTGTCCTTCCTGATGAGCCGCAGGTCGAGCACGCGTTAGGCCTCCGGGGAGAAGTTCTTGATGGCTGCGATAGCAGCGTCCACATCATCGCCGATCGGGAAGGTGCCGCGCAGTCCTGTGACTTCGAACACGCGCAGCACAGGACGAGATGTGGACGCGATTGCGACGACTCCCCCGCCTTCGAGCGCGCGGCTGTGAAGAGCGACCAGCGCACCGAGCCCCGACGAATCGAGCAGCGTTACGCCGTCCATGTCGACCACGACGGACGTTCCCCTGGGAACCACCCCGACGTCCCGCTGGAAGATGGGCACCGTGTAGATGTCGAGCTCACCGCTCAGGGTGATGATGACGAGGTCGTCCCGGTCCCCCGCGGCGACCTCAAGTGACATGGACCCGGCGCTACTTCTGAATGCTCTCGACGTACGCCGCAGCGTTGTCGAGGTCGGTGCCGCTCAGAAGGCCCCCAGGCATTGCGCCCTTGCCGTTCTGGATCTGCATCTTGATCTGTGCGAGCGGCAGTCCCAGTCCCGCGAGCTTGGGGCCAACGCCGCCGCCCTCGGTCCCACCAGCGAGGTGACAGCCCTGGCAGCTGGCCTCAAAGGACGCCTTTCCGGCGGCGATATCGCCGGACCCTCCGGCGGCGGCCCCGCCAGACGTTGCCTCGCCGCCGTCGCCACCTGCGGCGGCTGCGCCCGGTGCCGGAACCGTCTTGCCGTTCGAGTCGGTCTGAGGAGCGTTGTTGGCGATCGTCGTGGCGTCACCCGGCGTGGACGACGCGCTGGAATCGGAGCCCCCGCAACCCGTACCGAGCCCGATCAGGGCGGCGGACGAAATGACGGCGACAGCAACGGTGAGACCTCGACGCATGGATCGCTCCTCGGCGATTCGTGTGCATTGCCTACGTGGCAACCCTACCATCGGCACCGTACGCCGAAGTGGCGCCGTATCCTGCCCCTGCCGGGCAACTCGGGAGGTTTGGCACGTGATTCAGGGACTTGGGCGGGACACTCCGTCGCTCGGGGCCGACGCGTTCGTGCACGACGCCGCAGTGGTGATTGGGCGCGTACGCCTCGGGGCGCGATCGTCGGTATGGCCCACCGCGGTGATCCGGGGCGATATCGAGGATGTGGTCGTGGGCGACGACACCAACGTGCAGGACGGTGCAGTGCTTCATGCCGATCCCGGCCTGCCGTGTGTGGTGGGCGATCGCGTGACCATCGGCCACCAGGCCACGGTGCATGGATGCACGGTGCAGGACGAGTGTCTGATCGGCATCGGTGCGACGGTACTGAACGGCGCCACCATCGGCGCACAGAGCATTGTCGGCGCCCATGCCCTTGTACCCGAGGGGATGCAGGTGCCACCGGGGGTGCTCGTGGTGGGAGTTCCCGCGAAGGTGAAGCGCGAACTCACTACCGAGGAGCGTGCCGGGCTTGCCGCACAGGCCGCGCGGTACGTGGCCAATGCCGCCCGGCACGCCTCGGAGGCGCAAACACTTCTCTAGGTGAGCGTGTACTCCGGGCCGCTGCCGCCCTCGGGCGGGGTGAGCTGGCCACCCTTGGCCGTGATGGCGCCGCACTGCACGCAGTTCGGGTTGTTCACCCGCACGTCCACGAAGCCGTCCTTCTCACTGTCGGGAACGACCTCGTACACCTTGGCCGGGCACATGTTCTCCCAGGAGACCGCCAACTCGAGCGGCACGTTCGTGCGCACGCGGATGTGGTTGGGCTGGTCGTCGCGGGTCTTGTTGCCCGAGAGGAACACCGACGACAGCTTGTCGAAGATGTACTCGCCGTCAGCCTTGGGGTAATCGCGGTCGGGCCCGATGGTGACGGGCTCATCGCGGTCGGCCTTGATCTTCACCTGCTTGGGCAGCTTGCCCCTGGTGACGATGGACAGACCGTTGACAAAGCCGCCGTACAGGAAGCCCTTCTGGAACGAGGGGCGGAAGTTCCGCACCTTCCAGAGGTCCTTCCACACCTCGGAGTCCTTGATGGCCTCGTCGTAGTTCCACAGGCCGGTGGTCTGCTCGGCAGTGCCGTCCTTGATGGCGGCGGCGATGCTCTCTGCCGCGATGATGCCGCTCTTCATGGCGTAGCTCACGCCCTTGAGTGCGGCGAGGTTCACGAAGCCGGCGGAGTCGCCGCACAGCACCGCGCCCGGAACGTGGAAACGGCTCGGCAGGCCGTAGATGCCGCCCGACGGGATGGTCTTGGCACCCCAGGCAACACGGCGGCCACCCTTCAGGATGTCGCGGAACAGCGGGTTGGTCTTGGCCTGCTGCAGCAGGTCGTGCGCCGAGAT
>CAIPNN010000251.1 GCA_903866425.1 uncultured Actinomycetes bacterium | reverse complement strand
GGGATTGGTTCGTATGGACTCTCATACGCGAGCGCGCCCTGGGGAATTTCCATCCCCAGGGCGACTCGACGGCTCTTCCTGTCGAACAGCGCTTCGTAATAGGGGTACGCGAGCGCGTCCGTGAGCCCGGCGCCCTGCGTGCCCACGGCGGCCGGGAAGATTCCCGAGCCAGCCGGAGGCGGAGGGTTCACAGGCCGAGCTCCTTGCTGATGATCAGCTGCTGGATCTCCGAGGTGCCCTCGGTGATCGATGCGAGCTTGGCATCGCGGTACATGCGCTCCACCGGGTACTCGGTGATGTAGCCGTACCCACCGTGGATCTGCACGGCCTCGCGGGTGACCTCGTCGGCAACCTCCGCCGAGAAGTACTTGGCCATCGAGGCTTCCTTCACACACGGCTGGCCGGTCTCGTAGAGCCAGGCGGCCTTGTATGCGAGAGCCTTGGCAGCCGCGACCTTGGTGGCCATGGTTGCCAGCTTGAAGCGGATCGACTGGAACTTGGTGAGCGAGCGGCCGAAGGCCTCACGGTCGGTTGCGTAGGCGATGGCCTGCTCAAGTGCGGCCTCGGCGATGGCGGCGCTCTTCACACCGTGCGACACGCGACCGGTGATGAGGGCCTCCATCAGGGCGCCGAAGGCACCCTCCTTGCCGCCCAGCAGGGCGTCCTCGCCCACTTCGCAGTCCTCAAACACCAGCTCGGCGGTGTCGGAGGAGCGGTGGCCCATCTTCTCGAGCTTGCGGGTCACCTCGAAGCCGGGCGTGTTGCTGTCGACGATGAACACCGAGATGCCCTCGCCCCGGTTCTCTTTGTCGGTGTACGCAGCCACGAGGCAGAAGTCGCAGATGGTCCCGTTGGTGATGAAGTTCTTGCGGCCGTTGATGACGTAGCGGCCGTCCTTCTTCTCGGCGCGGGTGGCGAGACCAGCCGCGTCGGAGCCGACGTTCGGCTCGGTGATGGCGTAGGCGCCGAGGGTCTCACCCGCGATGGCCTCCGGCAGGTACTTGGCGCGCTGCTCGTCGGTACCGAACTTGTAGATGGGGAACGACGCCAGGTCGGCGTGAGCGTTCACCGATGCGGTGATGCCGGCGCAGACCTTGGTCATCTCCTCGACGAAGATGCACTCGGTGATCTTGCCGGCGTCGATGCCGCCGTACTCCTCAGGGAACACGATGCCGAGCAGACCCAGCTCACCGAGCTTGGGCATGATCTCGACGGGGAACTTCTCGTTCTTCTCGGACTCTTCGACGAGCGGGGCGATCTCCGCCTCGGCGAACTCGCGCACCATGGCGCGGATGTCCTCCTGCTCCTCCGTGAATGCGTAACTCAGCATGGGCTCTGATACCTCGGGGTCGGGTCGCGCGATTTCCGAGGATTGTAGGGGCGAAGGGGCCCTCGCGCATACTGGGAACGGGCGGTACAGGGACGATCGCCCCGGACATCGGCAGAAACCCCTGCAGCGGCGCCCGGGGGTACCCTCACGGGTATGGACACTCCTTTCTCGCTCGAAGGCCGCGTGGTCATCATCACCGGCGCATCCCGCGGTATCGGCGCAGGCACCGCCCGGGCGGTATCGCAATCGGGTGGCAGCGTGGTGCTTGTCGCCCGATCAGCCGACGATCTGCAGGCAGTTGCCGACTCGCTGCCCGGCCCGAACCGCGTGGTGGTGGGCGCGGTGGAAGACCCTGCGGTGCAGGCCGAGGCCGTTGCCGTGGCCGCCGAACTCGGCGACCTCTGGGGGCTCGTGAACAACGCGGGCATCTCGCCGGCCTACGCCCCCACGGCCGAGACCACCGATGACGACTGGGACCAGATTCTCACCGTCAACCTGCGCGCGGCTGCCGGCTTTGCCCGTGCGGCACTCCCGGCGATGGTTGCCGCAGGCAAGGGCGGGCGCATCGTCAACCTGTCGTCAATCGCCGCGTTTGCCGGCCTGCCCAACCTGGTGGCCTACAACGCCACCAAGGCGGCGCTCGACGCCATGACGCGCACCATGGCCGTGGAGTACGGCCCCAGCGGCATCAACGTCAACTCCATCGCCCCCGGCACCATCACCACCGAGATGGTGCAGCAGATGATGGACACCAACCCGGCCCTGGCAGAGAAGTTCGTGAGCAAGACCACCATCGGGCGCGTCGGCACCGTTGGCGAGACCGCATGGCCCATCGTGTTCCTGCTGTCAGACGCCGCGGGCTTCATGACCGGTCAGGTGATGCTCGTCGATGGCGGGCGCCTGGCCGCCGCGTAACTGGAGGGGGATTCGCATGCGCGTCGTCATCGCCGGAGCAGGAACCGCCGGATGTGTGCTGGCCGCGCGGCTGTCGGCTGACCCCGGCATCGATGTGGTGCTGCTCGAGAGTGGGCCGCACTACCGCGCCGGTGAGTGGCCGCCCGAGCTCTCGCACGCGTACCGCATCATCAAGGAAACCCACGACTGGGGCTTCACCGCGCAGGCGGGGGCATCCCCCCGTGGCGTGCACGTGCCCCGCGGCCACGTGGTGGGTGGCTCGTCCATCACCAACGCGGCCATCGCGCTGCGTGGCCTGCCCGAGCACTACGACGACTGGGCGGCCTTTGCCCCCGGGCTCGACTGGGCCACCATGCTGCCGTGGTTCCGGTTCATCGAGACCGACACCGACTTCGGCAGCGAGCCGTACCACGGTGACCATGGGCCAATCCCCATCGCGCGCCACCCGCGCGACACCTGGTACCCGCTCATTGAGCGGTTTGCCGAGGCGGCCGTGGCACGCGGCCACGCGTGGGTGCCCGACCACAACGCCCCGGGTGCGGTGGGTATCGGCCCCACGCCGTTCAACATGCGCGACGGCAAGCGCCAGACACCCGCCGACCACTACCTCGACCCGGCACTCTCGCGCGACAATCTCACGCTCGAGGTGGGTGTGCGGGTCGATCGGCTGGTACTCGACGGCACCCGGGCCACCGGCCTTGAGGCCATCCGTGAAGACACGGGCGAGCGGGTCACCTACGAGGCCGACCACGTCATCCTGTGCCTCGGCACCTACCAGAGTCCGACCGTGCTGCTGCGCTCCGGCGTTGGCCCCGCCGATGCCATCACGCCGCACGGCATCAAGGTGGTGCACGAACTGCCGGGGGTCGGCCGCGGCATGCAGGACCACCCCAAGATCTCGTACCGCTTCTGGATCGGCAGTGACATCCCGCAGTGGCCGCACCCGTGGATTCAGGCACTGCTCACCTCGAAGGCCGAGGTAAATGACGAGGAGCGCCTGTTCCAGGTGATGCCCTACGTGGGCTTTGTGGATGGCGGGCACCGCATCAGCGAGATCAACGTGCAGGTGGCCGACTCGCGCGGGCGCACCGGGCGCGTGGGCATTCAGTCGACCAACCCCATGGATCAGCCCGTGCTGCACATGGGGTGGATGGAAGAGGCGGGCGACCGCGACCTGGCGGTGGCCGCCGGCCGCGAGTTGCTGGCCGTCGCCCGCACCAAGCCGCTTGCCGACCTGCTTGATGAGTGGCCCAACCTGGACGACCCCGACCACGCGCTTCGCACGGTCGAGACCTTCCATCATCCCGTGGCGTCGTTGCGCATGGGGCTCGCATCCGACCCCATGGCGGTCACCGATGGCGAGGGCCGTATCCGCGGCCTCGACGGCGTGTGGTGCATGGATGCCTCGGTCATCCCGCGCGTGCCGTCGGCCAACACGCACCTGGCGGTCATCGCGCTGTCCGAGAAGCTGGGCGCGGAGTTCCTCACCGGCACGGGTTACGGATCTGCCGCGGTATCCCCGCCGCCGGCTGCCTGACATGACGCAGTCGGCGCACGCGACCGGACGTCGGGTGCGGTGCGCCGGATCTCCGCAGGCCGACCGGGTGCACTGGCCGGTGCCAACTGCATTGCCTGATACGTTCACCCGCACCCCCTTCCGTCGGGAGCACTCATGAATCGCCAGCCACGCCGTGGCACGATCGCCGCCGTTGTCGTCGCCTCCGCGGCGATTGCGGTACCAGTCGGGGCGACCGCAGCCCCCGCCTCTGTCCAGTCGATCGGGCCGGTGGCGATGGTGGCCACCCCCTCCGGCCTGCGACCCGTGGTGAACGAGGTGCTGGTGAGGTTTGCTGCAGGAACCCCGGTGCGCGCGCAGTCTGGTGCCCGGTCGGCGGTCCTCGACGCAGCGGGTGCCCAGCCGCAGGGCGCGCGTGCGGTGGAGGGGCTCCCGGGCGTGTGGCGGGTTCGGGTGGACGAGAGCGCACGCCCAGAGGCCGTGGCCCGCAGGCTCGACGCGCGCGCAGACGTGCGATGGGCGGTACCCGCCGTGCCGGCGACGCTTGACACCACGCCGAACGATCCGCTCTTTCCGAACCTGTGGGGTCTCAGCAACACCGGCCAGCAGGTGCAGGCCCCCACGCCGTTCACAGGTACTGCCGGGTTTGATCTCGGGACCATGGGTGCTTGGGCAACCACCCGGGGGTCCGCGGATGTCCCCGTGGCGGTGGTCGACTCGGGGGTCGTGCTTGAGCACCCCGACCTCGCAGCCAACCTCCGTACTGCGAATGACCGCAACTTCGTTCCCGATGTCCACGGCGAACTGGACCCGCTCGCCGTCGCGGACCAGCTTTCCCACGGTACGCACGTCGCCGGCACCATCGGTGCGGTGGGCAACAACGGCCTGGGCGTGACGGGCGTCAACTGGACCGCCGGGATGACGACCGTGCGTGCATGCGACTTCGCCGGCTCGTGTCCGGGGCAGCTCGAGGCGATGGCGTATGCCGGACCGAGGTCACGCGTGGTCAACCTCAGCCTCGGCGGGCCCGACGACCTGCAGCCGAGCACCGATGCCATCAAGGCGAACCCGAATACACTCTTTGTCGTTGCGGCCGGGAACGACGGCACCGACAACGATGTGATGCCGCAGGACCCCTGCAACGTCCCTCTCCCCAACGTGCTGTGCGTCGCCGCCCTTGATGCAAGCGGTGGGCTGGCGAGCTTCTCCAACTACGGGGCGACGACCGTTGATGTCGCCGCGCCCGGTGTGAACATCCAGAGCACCGTGCCCAACTTCACCACCGTGTACGCCCCGGCGGTGACCTCGAACGGAGCGACGCCGCCCCGGCCGGTCGGCTGGACGCAGACCCCCGCTGCGAAGTGGACGTTCGAGACATTGGGTGGCGGCCTGAACTACGTGGAACTGGCCCAGACGCCCGGCGCAGGAATTGGGCTCGACGACTGGGTGATCGAGGCACCGGGGACCTTCACTCCCGTCGGCCGGTCGTGCCGCATGAGTGCGGGGATCGCGACCAGCCTTGATTCCACCCAGAACCAGGCCGTGGCCCTGATGTACAAGACCACCAGCGATCCGACGTGGAATGTCCTTCCCGCAAGCGTGACCGCGGGTGACACGCAGAGGTATTTCACCCCCTGGAAGGTGGACCTTTCGGAGATCGCCGGGCAGACCGGAGTGGCACTCGCAGTCGTCGTGCAGAGCGCGCAGGGTGCCGACCCCGTCTTCGTGGCAATCCTGAATCCGGAGGTGAAGTGCATCGTCGACCAGCCGACGGGTGGCAGCTACCAGTTCATGAGCGGCACATCGATGGCGACACCGCATGTCACGGGTGCCGCGGCCCTTCTGCTGGCGAAGAACCCCGACCTCACTGCGGTCGAGCTGAAGAAGGCCCTGATGTCGACCGCGGTGCCCACACCATCGCTCGCAGGCAAGGTGGTCACCGGGGGCCGTGTTGACGTCAACGCCGCGCTGGCATCGGTGCCGTCACCCGCTGCACCCGCTGCACCCGCGACGCCCGCCGCATCCATCAGGACGGCACTCAGGCTTCGCGTGGGGTCCGCCATCGCCGTTCGCCCCGGTGGTACCCGTGCCTCCGTGCCCGTCACCTGTGAGCAGCCCAGCACCGCGAAGTGCGCGGTATCGGTCGCCCTGCGCATGCGGGCGGGCACTGAGGGCGGCAAGCGGGTGCGCTGGGTCTCCCTTGGCACCGCACGCGTCACGCTGCCGGGAACCTGGACGGGCAGGGTGTCGGTGCCGCTGACACGGGAGGCGCGCGGTCTGCTTGCCCGCTTTGGCCGGGTGCGCACCACGGTGATCGTCGCCTCGCAGGCGGGTGCGGCCCAGTTGGCGGAGGTGCGGCAGTCGACCACACTGGTGCGGCGCTGATCCCGAGGGCCGCACGTGGCCCGGGGGGTCGACCAGTGGCGGTGTTCAGGCCTTCTCGGCCAGCAGGGCGTTGACCGCCCGCGTCATCTCGGGCGCATCGGGAGTGATGGATGACGGAAACCGCATGGCCACCCGGCCCTTGCGGTCAACGAGGTACTTGTTGAAATTCCACTCGGGCTGGCGGCTCCATGATGGGGCGGCCAGTCCGCGGAACAGGGGGATCGCTTTCGGCCCGGTCACCTTCGCCATGTGCAGCATGGGAAAGGTGACGCCGAAGTTGAGCTTGCAGAACTTG
>CAIPNN010000250.1 GCA_903866425.1 uncultured Actinomycetes bacterium | reverse complement strand
CTGACGCTGCTCGCGCTGACGGTCATGTGGAAGTACCACCAGCTCAACTACGCGGTCGGTACCAAGGTCCACACCCTGACCGCACCCGATGGCAAGGTCTACATCGAGATCTCGCGCGACCCGAATCGCACGTCCGACACCGCGCCCGTTCCCGCGGGATGGACGCTGTCGCCGGAGTTCACGCTCACCAGTCCGTTCACCATCAACCTGCTGGGCGATGCCATCCAGAACTACCGACTGAACAACGGCGACTCATACCAGGGCCCGATGGTCGACGGGTTCAGCCTGGCCACCTACGGGAGCCCGTCCTAGGGCGCACAGCGGCACACTGCAACGCCCTCCTCGCCGCTCGGCGAGACGGTGACCTGAAGCACCTCGAGGCCCTCCCGCACAAGGAGGGCCTCGAGTGTTTCCGGGGTGTGGCGGAACGATTCGAGCACGCGGATCGGGGCACCGGCGGAGAGCCCGACGGTCACCCCCTCCACCTGTGCCATCACGGCCTGCGCCGGGGTCACCTCACCCACGATCATCGGGCCGCCGGGCGCGTCGTCCCAGCGGAACGTGATGTCGCCCGCATCGTGGATGCCGATTTCCTCCAGCACAGTTGAGAGCCATGCACGGGTGGGCGGATTGTCGTACTGCGCCATCACGTCGTCACGCGCCTCTGCGCGATCAGGCAGCAGATTGGCGCTCACCAGCAGCAGGTCGCCGGTGGCGAGCAGGGAGACCGCAGGCGCGAGTGACCCGGGGCCGAGCGTGGAGATGACCCCAAAGAGCGTCACCACGCGGGTGCCGGGAAGCCAGGGGCTGAGCAGGGGGGAGAGGTCGGGCACGGCGCCGATGTCCACGGCGACGCCCTCGGTGGCCACCACGCCGGGCACCTGTGCCATTGCCGCATCGGCCGCCACCACCAGCGGCACGCTCACGTCCACCGCGGTCGCCGAGATCTCCTCGCGTCCGGCCGATCGGAGGGCGCCCAGAAGTCGTCGCTCCTTCACCCCGTCCCCGCAGGCCAGGCCGATGACATGCACGGGTCCGTCGGGCAGTGCGGCGATGACGGCCTTCGCCGCGTCGTCGTACGCCACCACGCCGTCGTCGGCATCCTGCGCCGGTGAGTGGCCGGCCGCGAGTTCGCGCCAGCGGCTGGAGGCCAGCTCGCCCACATAGTGGAACCGGTTGTCCACCCTCCGCGCCTCGAGCGCGGCGATGAGCCCCGCCCGGTGGGCCGCGGGGGTCACGCTCTCATCAATGCGTACGTCGGGCATGCCCCGATCGTAGGCGGTCAGCCCTCGGCTGCGGTCTTGCGGCTCTTTGCCATCTTGGCGCGGGTGGTGGCGTCGAGCGCCACCTTGCGCATGCGCACGCTCGCCGGGGTGACTTCCACACACTCGTCGTCGCGCACCCACTCGAGCGCCTGCTCAAGCGACAGCTTCCGCGGCGGCACCAGACGCTCCAGCTCGTCGGACGTGCTCGAGCGCATGTTGGTGAGCTTCTTCTCCTTGGTGATGTTCACATCCATGTCCTCACCACGGGAGTTCTCACCCACGACCATGCCCTCATACACCGCCTCGCCGGGCTCCACGAACATGGTGCCGCGCTCCTGCAGGCCGAACATGGCGAAGGTGGTGGCCACGCCCGTGCGGTCGGCAACCAGGCTGCCGCGCGTACGGGTGCGGATCTCGCCCATCCACGGCTCCCAGCCCTCAAAGACCGAGTGCAGCAGGCCGGTGCCGCGGGTCTCGGTGAGGAACTCCGTGCGGAATCCCACCAGGCCGCGCGCGGGCACGAGGTAATCCATGCGGGTCCAGCCCGTGCCGTGGTTGACCACCTGCTCCATGCGCCCCTTGCGCAGGGCCAGCAGCTGGGTGACCACACCCATCATCTCCTCGGGCACGTCAATGGTCACACGCTCCACGGGCTCGTGGCGCTTGCCGTCGATCTCGCGGATGAGCACCTCGGGCTTGCCCACGGTCAGCTCAAAGCCCTCGCGGCGCATGGTCTCCACCAGCACGGCCAGCTGCAGCTCGCCGCGACCCTGTACCTCCCAGCCATCGGGGCGCTCGGTGTCCTGCACACGCAGGGAGACGTTGCCGATGAGCTCCTGGTCGAGGCGGTCCTTCACCATGCGGGCCGTCAGCTTCTTGCCCTCCTTGCCCGCGAGCACGGAGGTGTTGATGCCGATGGTGAGGCCCAGGCTGGGTTCGTCCACCGTGATGACCGGCAGCGGCCGGGGGTCGTCGAGGTCGGCCAGGGTCTCACCGATGGTGATGTCCTCGATGCCCGCGATGGCGATGATGTCGCCGGGGCCGGCCTCGTCCACGGGGACACGGTCGAGTTCCTTGGTCACGAACAGCTCGGCGATCTTGGCCTGCTGCATCGAGCCGTCGGCGCGGCACCAGGCCACCTGCTGGCCCTTGCGGATGGTGCCCTCGTGCACGCGGCACACGGCCAGGCGGCCAAGGTACGAATCGGCCGCCAGGTTGGTCACCAGCGCCTGCAACGGTGCGCCCTCGGTGTACTCAGGCGCCGGAATGGTATCGCGCAGCACATCGAACAGCGGGCCCAGATCGGCTTCCTGGCTGTCGGCCGACAGCGACGCCGTGCCGGCCTTGCCGTTGGTGTAGACGATCGGGAAGTCAATCTGCTTCTCGTCGGCGCCCAGGTCGAGGAACAGCTCGTACACCTCGTCCACGACCTCCGACACACGGGCGTCGGGGCGGTCCACCTTGTTCACCACGAGCACCACGGGCAGGCCACCCTCAAGCGCCTTCCGCAGCACGAAGCGCGTCTGGGGGAGGGGACCCTCGGAGGCGTCCACAAGCAGCAGCACGCCATCGACCATGTAGAGCCCCCGCTCCACCTCGCCGCCGAAGTCGGCGTGACCGGGCGTGTCGATGATGTTGATGGTCATGTCGCCACGGCGCACGGCCGTGTTCTTGGCGAGGATCGTGATGCCCTTCTCGCGCTCCAGGTCACCCGAGTCCATCACCCGGGTGGCAACTTCCTGGTTGTCGCGGAAGGCACCGCTCTGCCAGAGCATGGCGTCCACAAGGGTCGTCTTACCGTGGTCCACGTGGGCCACGATTGCGACATTTCTCAGGTCTTCTCGAATAGGCACGGCGCGGGACACTAGTGCAATCATCCCGCCGGTGAGCCCTCACGTTTCCCCAGAGGTTGAGGATTGGCAGGAGTCACGGTGGCCGCCGCTGATCGCCCTGCTGATTGCCGGCGCCCTCTACGCCGTGTTGCCGAGCGACTTCATCCCGGGTGGGGAGTGGGCGGGGTGGGTCATTCCGCTGCTCGAGCTTGTGCTCATCGCCGTTGCCGCCTCGGCACCGCCGCGCAGCGAGAGCAACCGCCTGCGCAATGCCGGAATCGCCCTGGCCGTCATCATCACCCTCGCGAATGCCGGTTCGCTCGTGATGCTCATCATCGGCATCGTGGGCGAGCAGGGGCTTGAAGGGCGCACGCTCACCCTCGCGGCCATCGACATCTGGGTGACCAACACCATCATCTTCGCGGTCTGGTACTGGGAGCTTGACGGGGGCGGGCCGCGGGCCCGGGCCGAGGCACCGGCGCGGTACCACGAGTTGCTGTTCCCGCAGTACCAGGTACCTGAGCCCTGGACCTGGCGCCCGCAATTCCTCGACTACCTGTACCTGGGGTTCACGAACGCCGCGTCATTCGCGCCCGCCGACACCCTGCCCATGAGCACGCGGGTCAAGGCCATCATGACCCT
>CAIPNN010000249.1 GCA_903866425.1 uncultured Actinomycetes bacterium | reverse complement strand
GGGCAGCGGTGAGCATGCCGGCGGCGTCGTCGGCACTGCTCGGCATGAGCACGTCAAGACCCGGGATGTGGGCGAACGTGGCCTCCATCGTCTGGGCGTGGAAGGGACCGAGACCCGGTCGGTAGGCGCCCGAGGGGGCCAGCACCACCACGGGCGCACTCCATTGGCCGTTGGTGCGCCAGTGGATGGTGGCGAGTTCAGATGCGATCTGGTTGAACGCCAGCGGCAGGAAGTCGGCGAACTGCACCATGGCCACGGGGCGGCCACCGGCGAGTGCGCGGCCAATTGCCGTGCCCACGATGGTCGACTCGCTGAGTGCGGCATTGGTGACACGGCCGGGGAAGTCGGTGGACAGGCCGCGGGTGAGGCCGAAGACGTCGCCCTTCGGGTCCTCGATGTCCTGCCCCAGAAGTGACACACGTGGGTCGTTCGCCAGGCGGTCGCGCAGCACATCGCGCATGGCTTCGAGCATGGTCCGCGGTTCGGCGTCCTGTGCCGGGGCCGGCTGCAGCGCACGGGCGATCAGGTCGGGGTCAACCGGCGCTGATGCGGAGTGCGTGGTGGTGGGGTCGGGCGTCTCGAGGGCGCGCGCGGCGGCAGCGCGCACCTCAGTCTCCACCTCAGTATCGAGCGCGGTGAGCTCTGCGGCCGTCACTCCCTCGGCCATGAGGTGATCACGCATGAACACGATTGGGTCGCCGCTTGCGCGGGCCCCGGCCCGCTCCTCTTCGCTGCGGTACACCGACTCGTCGTCCGCATTGGTGTGGTGCGTGAGGCGTTCGGAGCTCACCACCATGATGGCGGGGCGGCGGCTCTCGCGCATCTCGGCCACCACGCGGCCGCAGATCGCATCAAGGGTGACGGGGTCGCGGCCGTCGGCACGGGTGATCGGCACACCAAGGAACTGGTCAACGGGGCCAAGCGGCGTGTCGTAGAAGGTGCGCCCCGCCGTGTGGGTCGAGATGGCGTAGCCGTTGTCCTCAATCCAGAACAGCACGGGCAGGCGCAGACGGGCGGCGTCACCGATGGCCTCCATCACCTCGCCCTGCTGTGTGCTGCCGTCGCCGATGCCGGCCATGACGATGGGGGCGCCCTCGTCGCCGGCCACCTCGCGCGCCACGCCCACGGCATGCAACAGGCCGTTGCCCGTGAGCACAGTCATGGGCAGCACATGCAGCTCGGGGTGATGCAGGAAGGCGGGCATCTGGCGGCCGGCGGAGTCGCTCTCGGCGGTGCTCAGCAGGCCATGGAAGAAGCGCTCGGGCGCAACACCACGCGCGATGAGCAGGGCACGCGACCGGTAATGGGGCTGCAGCCAATCCTGCGGACCCAAGTGGTTGGCCAGCACGGCCGATGCCTCGTGGCCCGCCCCGCCCAGCTGGAAAAAGGCCTCGCCGCGCTGCACCAGCTCGGCTTCGACGGCGTCCACCCAGCGCGCCCTCAGCATTGAGCGCAGGGCAGAGAGTTCGCGCGTGGCGTGTGAAGCGGACTGCGTGGCCAGAACACTGCCAATCGTCGGGACGGCGGCC
>CAIPNN010000248.1 GCA_903866425.1 uncultured Actinomycetes bacterium | reverse complement strand
CGGTGTACCGGGTGGCGCCGATGCCGAACACCACGCGCTCAGGGCACCCGGCGTCGCGCAGGTACTGCCCCACCGGCTCGAGCGGCGTGTCGGGCGAGCCCTGCTGATTGGCGAGGCGCTCGATGATCCAGTCGATGAGGGTGGCCCCCGCATATGAGTACCCGCGCGCCGGGCTGTCGATGCCGTACTCGTGCACGACGCCATCGCGCCGCATGAAGCAGGCGATGCGCAGGGTGGCGAGCCCACCGGTCGGATCAAGGTCGCTCACAGCAAAGCCACGGGCGGCAAGACCCTTCGATGCCGGGGCCCAGTTCTTCTTCTGGCTGATCTTGGGGGCGCCGGCCACACGGATGGAGCAGTCGTTGAACGCCGCCACGGCCTCGGCGGCGATTGCCGTGACGTTGCCGTCGGCGTCGTAGGTGAGCCGGCAGATGGCACCCACCTCGGGCTCGATCTGCAGATCCACCTCGTGGTCGCGCACGGGCCAGATGATGGTGTCGGCGCTCAGCGGGAACACGCCGAGGTACCCGTCGCGACCGGGCATGTGCCAGGGGAAGATGCCCTTGGGCGCCTGTGCCGACTCGGCCACCACATTCACGAAGTCGGCGGCCTCGCCCGCCTGCTCGAGGTGCCCGGCGAAGTTGCCGGCCACGCCGATTCCGGCCGCGGCACCAAGGTCATCAATGGCGATATCGATCACGCGCGGCACAGTACCTATACGGGCAGTCAGTGACCCTTGTCCCCCACGGCATTGCGCGCGCGATGAGAAACGGGCGGGGGTGCCCCTCACACTGCTTAGAATGCCCGGTCCCACGCAGTCCAACGTAAGGGAAGGTTCATGTCGGCATTCGACGCCGAGGTCCAGCAGACCCGGGAGTACATGGAGTCTCCGCGCTTCGCGGAGATCACCCGCCTCTACTCGCCACGCATGGTGGCCGAGCAGAAGGGCACCGTCGCTCAGGACTACACCGTGGCCCGCGAGGCCGCTGAGGGCTTCTATGCCCGCCTGCGCGAGCTCTTCGCCGAGGGCAAGTCCATCACCACGTACGGCCCGTACTCACCCGGCCAGGCCGTCGCGCAGAAGCGCGCGGGCATCGAGGGCATCTACCTCGGTGGCTGGGCCACGTCGGCCAAGGGTTCCATCAACGAGGACCCGGGCCCCGACCTCGCGTCGTACCCGCTGAGCCAGGTGCCGGACGAGGCATCGTCCATCGTTCGCGCGCTCCTCACGGCCGATCGCAACCAGCAGTACCACCGCGCCCACATGAGCGAGGCCGAGCGGGCAGCCACCCCTGAGGTGGACTACCGCCCGTTCATCATCGCCGACGCCGACACCGGTCACGGTGGCGACGCACACGTGCGCAACCTCATCCGACGCTTTGTCGAGGTGGGTGTGCCCGGGTACCACATTGAGGACCAGAAGCCCGGTGCCAAGAAGTGCGGCCACCAGGGCGGCAAGGTGCTCGTGCCGTCTGACGAGCAGATCAAGCGTGCGTCGTCCGCCCGCTTCCAGCTCGACGTGATGGGCGTGCCCGGAATCATCGTGTGCCGCACCGACGCCGAGGCAGCCAATCTGCTCGACGGCTGCGGCGACGAGCGCGACCAGCCGTTCATCCTGGGCGTCAACGGCACGTCCGTGCCCGCCTACCGCGCGTCGTACCTGGCGGTCATCCGCCAGCTGCACAACGCGGGTATCAAGGAGCTCAACGGTCACCTGCTGTACGCCGTGTCGGCTCCCGAGGAGGCCGAGGCCGACAAGTGGCTCGCCGACTCCGGCGTTGCCGCCAAGCTGGCCGAGATCGCCAAGGCCCACCTGGCCGACCCGTCGGCACTGCCCGAGGACACCCTCGACACCGCGGCCGACGTGTTCCTTGCCGCATGGGAGGCAGGCGCAAACCTGTCCACCCTGGCCGAGGCCGTGTCGGAGGCAATCAAGTTCCGCCTCGACGAGGGTGCCGACCTCGGCATGAGCGTTGACGAGTGGAACACCTTCTCGCACCGTGCCGGCTGGTACGAGATTCGCGAGAAGGCCCGCGACATGGGCGTTGAGGTCAGCTGGAGCGCCGACCGGGCCAAGACCCCGGAGGGCTACTTCCAGATCCGCGGCGGCATTCCGTACGCCGTGGCCAAGTCGCTGGCCGTGGCGCCCTTCGCCGACATCCTCTGGATGGAGACGAAGACCGCCGACCTGGCCGAGGCCAAGCAGTTCGCCGACGCCATCCGCGCGGTGTTCCCGAACCAGATGATGGCGTACAACCTGTCGCCGTCGTTCAACTGGGACACCACCGGCATGACCGACGACGAGATGCGTGACTTCCCGGCCGAGATCGGCAAGTTGGGCTTTGTGTTCAACTTCATCACCTACGGTGGCCACCAGATCGACGGCCTCGCCGCCGAGGAGTTCTCGCAGAGCCTTCGCGAGGACGGCATGCTGGCGCTCGCACGCCTGCAGCGTCGTTTCCGCCTGCTGGAGTCGCCGTACCGCACGCCGCAGACCCTGGTCGGCGGCCCCCGGGCCGACGCGGCGCTTGCGTCGCTGTCGGGCCAGACGGCCACCACCAAGGCAATGGGTGCCGGCTCGACGCAGCACCAGCACCTGGTGCAGACGGAGGTTCCGCCGAAGGTGCTCACCGAGTGGCTCGCCCCGTGGCGCGAGCACCACGGCATCACCGACGAACTGCGTGTGCAGCTGCGTCCGCACACGCCGGGTTCGCAGATCCTCGAGCTGGCCATCTTCAACCCGCAGGGTGAGAAGCTCGCCAACATCGTGTTCGGTGAGATGGAGGACCGCTCGGGTCGCACGTTCCTTTCGGTGCGCGACCAGAACACGTTCGACCTCAACCTGCGTCGCAAGCGCCTCATGACGCTGATGCACCTGTTCCT
>CAIPNN010000247.1 GCA_903866425.1 uncultured Actinomycetes bacterium | reverse complement strand
GACGGCCCCATCAGCCACGGGATCGGGCTGCCACGCCAGATCGGGTCCGTCGGTGAGGACCGCCACACGCACCGATACCACCTCCACTGCCCGGGTGGGCATAGCGCCCCCTGATGCGTGCGCATGGGCGTCGTGGAACGTCTGCACCAGGGTGTCGGACGCGTCATCGGGATTCCACGCAACGGTCAGGGCGTGGCTCTGGCCCACGTAGCGGCAGTCGGCGCGTATCTCGAGGCGTCCATCGGGGATCTCGGCCTGTGCCGTACGCACCAGTTCTTCGGTTGCCTCCCGCAGTGCGTGCGTTTCATGCGCCCCGAGCAGAACGGTGCGTACGTGGTCGCGCCGCTCGCCAGCCACCACCATGCCGAGCGCTGCCAGCACGCCTGCCGACGCGGGGCAGATGACGTGCCGCATGCCGAGCGCGTCGGCGACGTCGCAGGCGTGCAGAGGGCCCGCCCCGCCGAATGCCACGAGTACTCCGGCGCGGGGATCAATGCCGCGCTCCACGCTCACCACGCGCAGTGCACGCACCATCTCCTGAACGGCAACAGCGATGATGCCTCGGGCGCAGCCATCGGCGGTGAGTCCGAGCGACTTGGCCAGTGGTGAGATGGCAGCGGCTGCCCGGTCGGCATCGAGGGTGATGCCCCCGTCGTCCCCAAGGCTGCCGCGCACCCGTCCGAGCACCACGTTCGCATCGGTGACCGTGGGCAGCTCGCCGCCCTGCCCGTAGGCCGCGGGCCCCGGCACTGCGCCCGCTGACCGCGGGCCCACGCGCAGCGCGCCGCCGCCATCGGCCCAGGCAATGCTCCCGCCACCGGCCGACACCGTGTCGATGTCGAGCATGGGAAGGTGCACGGGATGCCCTGCCACCATCCGGCCATGCGCCTGAGCGGGCACGCCGTGCTGCACCAGCGCGACGTCGCAGGACGTACCGCCCATGTCAAAGGCGAGCGCCAGCTGCGCACCGTGTTGGCGCGCAACCGCGGCAGCGCCAACCAGCCCGCCTGCGGGGCCCGACAGCACGGTGCGGGCGGCGTGGCGGCTGGCCTGCGGCAGCCCCATCACGCCACCGCTCGACTGCATGATGACCGGCTCGGGAAGCCCGGCAGCCTCCGCGCGAATGGCGAGACCCTCGAGATAGCGGGCGAGCAGGGGAGTGAGGTACGCATCGAGCGCGGTGGTGGCGATGCGCTCGTACTCGCGAATCTCGGGCAGCACCTCTGAGGAGGCAACGACGGGGATTCCGGGCAGCGCCGCGCGAAGGGCCGTCGCGATGGCCTGTTCGTGGCGGGGATCCCGGTAGGCAAAGAGCAGACCCACGGCGACAGCCTCGGGGTGATGCGCCACCACGGCATCGACCGCGCGTTGGACCTCGTCGGAGGTCAGGGCGAGTTCCACTCCGGTGGGGGTGAGACGCTCGCGCACGCCCACCACATGATCTGCAGCAATCAGCGGCGCCGGGTGCTGCGCGTCAAGGCGATAGAGCGCGGCGCGGTCCTGACGCCGAAGTTCCAGTACGTCTTCAATACCCGCCGTGGTCACCAGGCACGCCCGTGCACCACGGCGCTCGAGCAAGGCATTGGTGCCCACGGTCATGCCGTGGGCCACCGAGGACACCTCGCCGGCGTCGATTCCCGCGCGTGCAAGCGCGGCCTGCACGGCGCTGATGACGCCCTCTCCCTGATCGTGCGGCGTGGTGGGAACCTTGGCCGTCCACGCGCGCTGGCCCCGTATCACGACGGCGTCGGTGAATGTTCCGCCGACGTCAACGCCGACCCGGGTGAGCGGGGTGTGCCCCGGTGTGGGATCTACCATTGGCCCGGAATCTATCCGCGACAAGGGAATGCTCGTCCGATATATCCCCATTACGCTGGCGGTGTTGGCAACCGCAGGTGCAGCCACGGCGCTTGCGGGCCCCACCGGCGCGCCCCTCGGGCCCATGAGCGATGTGGGCACCGTGCCCAACGGTGACCTTTCTGCGGGGCTCGATGGGTGGAGCGCCATTGGCTTGGCCTCGTCGATGGTGCTGGCCGACGGACCAATCATCTCGGCGACCGACAACGTCACCGTGGTCGGTCCGGTTATTTCATTGCCGCTCGATGCCCAGGT
>CAIPNN010000246.1 GCA_903866425.1 uncultured Actinomycetes bacterium | reverse complement strand
CGACCGCGAGCGTTGGTAGTTTCGCTGCAAATGGCTGCCGAAAGGAACTGATGGGTATTCCCCTCATGGACATCCGCGCCCAGTACGCGCCCTTGCGCGAACAGCTGGACGCCGAGATCTCGGACATCCTCGACTCGGGCACGTTCATCCTCGGGCCTCGCGTTGCTGCAATCGAGGACGAGGTGTCTCAGCGACTCCAGAACCGTCCATGCGTGGGAGTTGCCAACGGGACCGACGCGCTCATCATCGCCCTGCAGGCCCTTGGCGTGGGCCCCGGCGACGAGGTGATCACCACCCCGTACACCTTCTACGCCACGGCCGAGGCCATCGCGCGTCACGGTGCCACGCCGGTGTTCGTTGACATCGACCCCGAGTCGGCCTGCATCGACCCTGACCTCATTGAGGAGAAGGTCACCGAGAAGACCAAGGCGATCATTCCGGTGCACATTTTTGGTCACGCAGCATCCATGACGCCCATCCTCACCACCGCCGCCGAGAACGGACTGTCGGTCATCGAGGATGCCGCACAGGCGTTCGGTTCGGCCGACGGCGAGTGGGCAGTGGGGACCATGGGTGACGTGGCCACCTTCTCGTTCTTCCCGACGAAGAACTTCCCCGGTATCGGCGACGGTGGGATGGTGACCTGCCGCGACGCAGCGCTGGCACACGAGATTCGACGGCTCCGCTTCCACGGCTCTGACGACAAGCAGACCTTTCTCGAGGTCGGCTACAACTCGCGCCTCGATGAGATCCAGGCCGCCGCCGTGCGGGTATTCCTGCCGCACGTGGACGACTGGAACGACCGTCGTCGCCAGGTAGCCGACTGGTACCGCGAGTGCGGCCTGGGCGAGCACGTGACCCTGCCGGTGGAGAAGGGCGACGCCCGCCACATCTACCACCTGTACGTCATCCGCCACCCCGAGCGCGACCGCCTGCGCGAGTTGCTGAACGAAGAGGGCGTGGGGGCCGTCACGTACTACGGCATCCCCATGCACCTGCAGCCGGTGTTCCAGGGCCTCGGGTATTCCAAGGGCGATCTGCCCGTGTGCGAGGAGTGGGCCAGCACCGGCCTCGCAATCCCGATGCATCCCAACCTCACGCGCGAGCAGGTGGAGGAGGTCGTGGCCGCAACCGGCCGCGCCGTTTCCCGTCTGTAGCCAACTGAAGGGGGCCCGCCATCCGGGTCTGGGTTGATGTCACCAATTCTCCGCATGTCCTGATCTTCCGGCCGCTCATCCAGCGGCTGGAGGAGGAGGGGCATGAGGTGGTGGTGACGTCGCGCGACTTTGCGCAGACCATCGGGCTGCTTGATCGCTACGGCATCCCGCATCGGCCCATGGGTGCACACGGCGGCGGCGGTCTGAAGGGCAAGGCACGCGCCATGACCTCGCGGTCGTCGGCACTGGCGAAGATGGTGCGCAGCGAGCGATTCGATCTGGCCGTGGCGCACGGCAGCACCGACCAGCCCATGGTTGCCCGCCTTGCGGGTATCCCGCAGGTGACCATGTTCGATTACGAGCACGCTGCAGCGATGCACCACCTCAACGGCCGCTTCGCCACCCGGGTCATCGTTCCCGATGCCATCCCCGAGCGGGCGCTTGCCAAGTACGGCATCCGCTCACCCAAGCTCATGCGGTACCCGGGCCTGAAGGAGGAGTACTACCTCGCCGACGAGGCGCCCGACCCCGCTGGCGTGATTGCCGAACTCGGCCTCGACGCCGACCTGGTGACCGTGACGCTGCGACCGCCGCCTGAGGTGACGCTGTACCACCGGGGTGCATCAACGGATGTGTTCGCACAGGTGGTGGACCGCCTGGAGGCTGAGCGCGACCGCGTGCAGACCGTCGTGCTGCCGCGCACGCAGGACCAGCGCGAGGCCCTGACCGCGCGCGGGTTCATGGTGCCCGCGCAGGCCGTTGATGGGCCGGGCCTCATCGCTGCGAGTGACCTCGTGGTGAGCGCCGGCGGCACCATGAATCGCGAGGCCGTGGCGCTTGGCGTGCCCGCATACAGCCCATTCGCTGGGCGCCTGGGCGCGGTGGACGCACGTCTGATCGAGGAGGGTCGCATGCATCGACTTGAGGATGCCGCCGACCTTGCACTGGTGCGCCGCGAGCGGGGGATCTCCCCACCAATGCGCGACCCGAACATCCTGCTGGAGCTCATCATGGGCGCTGCGACTACGATGGATGGTCGATGAGCGACCGCTTCATCAGTCCGTCGTGGCGCGGGCACCTGCATCGCCTTGGCCAGGTCTCTGTTGATCTGGTCCTCATCGCGTTGGCGTGGTGGCTCGCGTTCGTGGTGCGCTTCGATGGCGACCTGCCCGGTCGGTACGCCCGCCTCTTCCTGATCACCGTCGGCGTGGTGCTGGTGCTCAAGTTGGCCGTGTTCGTGGCATTCCGCCTGTACACGCGCTGGTGGCGCTTTACCGGTATGCAGGATCTGGAGCAGATCGTGCTCGCCTGCCTGGTGGCCAGCCTGCTGGTGACCACGGTGCTCACCATCTGGCGCCCGGACGGCTTTGAGGCTGTTCCGCGTGGCGTGTTCGCACTCGACTTCCTCTTCACGGTGCTGCTCATCGGTGGCGTGCGATTCATCGTCCGGTCGGTGATGGAGCGGTCCAACCGGGGCAGTGCGGTATCCACCGGTCGTCCGGTCATCGTCTGTGGTGCCGGCTCAGCGGCCAACTCGCTGCTGCGGGACATGCGCCAGAACGGCGGCCTGGGCTACACGCCCGTTGGGCTGATTGACGACGACCCACGCAAGGCCGGCCTGCGCGTGGGCGGCGTGAAGGTGCTGGGCTCGCGCGAGGACATCGGTCGGGTGCTGCGTGAGACGCGGGCCCGCGAGGTGATCATCGCCATGCCATCCGCCACGGGTGCCGTGCGCCGCGACATCGTCGACCGCTGCCGTGAGGCCAACGTGCGGGTCACCACCCTGCCGGGGCTCCCTGAGTTGATCAACGGCGAGGTGACCGTCCAGAAGTTGCGCGAGGTGCGCGTGGAGGACGTGCTGGGCCGTGCGCCGGTTGAGGTGGACATGGCGCGGGTGGCCCGGTACCTCAACGGCAAGCGCGTGCTGGTGACCGGCGCCGGCGGCTCAATCGGCTCGGAACTCTGCCGCCAGCTGGCCACGGTGGGTCCTGCCAGCCTGGTCATCGTCGATCACGCCGAGAACAACCTGTTCGAGATCGATCTGGAACTGCGCGAGCGCGGGCACGCACCGGTGCCCGTGGTGGCCGACTGCCGCGACGCCGACCTGATGGACGGCGTGTTCACGCGGTACCGGCCCGACATCGTGTTCCACGCCGCCGCGTACAAGCACGTGCCCATGATGGAGCTCAACCCCATCCAGGCGATTGCCAACAACTCACTCGCCACGGCCACGCTGGCCGACCTGGCCACGCGTCACGGCGTGGAGCGGGTGTGCCTCATCTCCACCGACAAGGCCGTTGAGCCGCAGACGGTGATGGGCGGCACCAAGGCGCTGGGCGAGCGCATTGTCGAGATGTACGGGCACAGTGGAGCAACGCGCTTTGCCGCGGTGCGTTTCGGCAACGTGCTCGGCTCATCCGGATCGGTGCTCCCGATCTTCCGGCGCCAGATCGCCCAGGGTGGGCCCGTCACGGTGACCCACCCCGACATGACCCGCTACTTCATGACCATCCCCGAGGCCGTGCAGTTGGTCATCGAGGCCACGGGCATTGCCGAGGGCGGCGATGTGTTCGTGCTCGACATGGGTGAGCCCGTGCGCATCATGGATCTGGCGCACAACATGATCCGTCTGTCCGGCATGGAACCCGGCCGCGACATCCAGGTGGAGGTCACCGGCGTGCGCCCCGGCGAGAAGCTGCACGAGGAGCTGTTCAACCTCGATGAAGAGGTCAAGCCCACGCGGTATGGCGGCATCCTTCGCGCCACACGCCCGGCACTCGACCCCGCTGCACTCGCCGGCCGTATCGAAGGCCTGCGTGCGGCTGTGGCAACTGACGATCCCGAGGTGGCCTCGGCCGCGCTGTGGTCGACGCTCCGCGCGGGCAGGGACGATGCCGTGTCCGGCGAACCACAGGACGTGCAGTCACGTCATGAGGGAGACAACGAATGAGCACGCTGGCCATCCCGGTGCCGATCGGCCCGAACGCCCTTCCCCCCACTGCCGTTCCGGTGCGCCCTGGTGGCGTGCTTTCGCACGTGCGGCGCCCCTGTGGTGCACACGGCACCGAGGCCTACTGCGTGGGCCGTGAGCGCGATGGCTCGGGGCTCATCTACTGGTGCGCCGAGGGCCACCACCACCTCACGTCGTCCAAGCGTTAGCGTCGTGACAGCCCCACACGGGGCACGCGTCTAGGCTTCATACGATGGATCTGCGCCACCTGCTCACGCTGCGCACGGTTGTGGACAAGGGCTCCTTCTCGCATGCTGCGGAGGAGCTCGGTGTGTCCCAGCCCGCCGTGTCGTTCCAGATCCGCTCCCTCGAGGAGCGGATCGGCCACCGCCTGCTCGATCGCAGCGGCCGACGCGTGACGCTCACCGACGCCGGGCGCGTGGTCGATGGCTACGCACGGCGCATCCTGGCCATGGAGGATGACCTCGAGCGCGAGATCAGCGAACTGTCTGACCACATGGCGGGGCCGCTGGTGATGGGGTCATCCACCGGCCCGGGCGAACTGTTGCTGCCGCGGCTGCTCGGCGGCTTCAAGGCGGCCAACCCCGAGGTGGAGATCTCGCTCGTGGTGCAGGACACCCAGACCGTGTGCGACCGCGTCCTCGAGGACGATCTGGAACTCGGGGTGGTGGGTGCCGCCCGCCCGCACCGCGGGCTCATCTTCGAGCCCTTCGTGCGTGACGAACTGGTGGTCATCTGCCCGCCTGATCATCCGCTGGCGAAGAAGACGCGCATCACGCTTGCACAGCTTGCCGAGCAGCCGATGATCCTGCAGCAGCGCGGATCAGGCGTCCGCGCGGTGCTGGAGTCGGCATTTCGGGCCGCCGGGGTGCGCATGCGCGACCTGGACGTGACGCTTGAACTGGGCCTGCAGCAGTCGGTGCGCGCAGCGGTGCTTGACGGGCTCGGCATCACCGTCATCTCCCGCCTGGCGGTTGAGCGCGACCTGGCCGAAGGACGTCTCGCCGCGGTGCAGGTGGACGGCGCAGTGCTGGCCCGTGACTTCTCGCTGGTGCGCCACGCGGGACGCACGCCGAGCCGTGCCAGCGAGGGGTTCATCGCGTACGCGCGTGAACACCTGGGCGAACTGGTGCCGCCGGCGTCCGGACCCGCGGCACCCGCCGAACCCGGGGACTCGTAGCCCACATGGCCGATGTTCTGGTTGTGGGGTCGGGTGGCGCCGGGATGAGTGCGGCCGTGGCGGCACGGGATGCCGGTGCCGACGTGCTGGTGGTCACCAAGTCGGCGCTTGGCGCCAGCAACACCGGTCGTGCGCAAGGCGGTATTCAGGCGGCGGTGGGCCCGGACGATTCCACGGGCGATCACTTTGAGGACTCCTTCGCGGCCGGCCACGAGGCTGCGCGCCCGGAGTTGCTGCGAACGCTGGTTGAGGGCGGCCCTGACGCAATTGCGTGGCTGGCCGCACTCGGCGTCGAGTTCACGCGCGATGGTGATGACCTGCGCGTGATCCGCTGTGGTGGTGCGCGCCGCCCGCGTCTGTTGCAGGCCGGCGAGCGCACCGGTGCCGAGATGGTGCAGGCGCTGCGCGCCGCGGTACGCGCGAGCGGGGCCGTGGTGCGGGAATCGACCGAGTTGGTGGCGCTGCGCCCGGACGGCGATGAATGGATCGCCACACTGCGCGCGAAGGACGGCGCCGAGGACGAGGTGCGTACCGGTGCCGTGGTGCTGGCGGCCGGCGGCGGTCTGGGCGGCGAGGCTGCCCGGCTCGGTGAGAAGAGCACCAATCATCCCGACGCGACCCCCGAGGTGCTCGAGATGGCCATTGCCCTGGGGGCGGAGGCCACCGACCTCGACTCGTGGCAGCGGCATCCCACAGGTGCGCTCTGGCCCGAGGCGCTGGCCGGGTACGCCCTGCCAGAGACCACGCGTGCCTATGGCGCCACCCTGCACGATGCATCGGGTGAGCGCTTTGTTGACGAGCTGGCGCCCCGGGACGTCGTCGCGAATGCCATCATTCAGGTGGTTGCGGAGGGACGGGGGGCCGAGGCGCCTGATGGTGCACGCGGTGTCTGGCTCGACACGACTGCGATTGACCGCGACAACGGCGCGGGCTTCACCGCCGACCGACTGGCATATGTGCACAACCGCTACCTCCGGCAGGGGGTGGACATCACGAAGGAGCGCGTCCTGGTGTATCCCGTCCTGCATTACCGGAATGGCGGCCTCGTGATCAACGAGCACGGCGCCACCACCGTGGACGGCATCTACGCCGCGGGCGAGATCACCGGCGGGGTGCACGGCACCAACCGGCTCATGGGGAACTCCCTGCTCGACACCGTGGTGTTCGGCCGTATCGCCGGCACCGCTGCGGCCGGATGGGCGACACGATGACCGACGACGTGCGCAGGCCCGACTTCCTGACCCTGCCGGGCAGGCCAGCCAAGCCGCGTCAGGCCGGCATTACGCACGTGATCGACAAGGGCCTGTCGGTGCGCGAGGCGGAGGACGTGGTTGCCACGTCGGGCGAGTACATCGACATCGTCAAGCTGGGCTGGGGCACCGGCTACGTGTCGCGCAACCTGCCCGAGAAGATCGCGATCTACGAGGCTGCGGGCATCGCGGTGGTGCTTGGCGGCACGTTCTGGGAGGCGTGCTACATCCAGAACAAGCTCGAGCAGTGGCGCGAGTGGGTGATGCAGTTGGGCCTCCGGCACGTGGAGGTGTCGGACGGCACGGTGACGCTGCCGCACGAGCGCAAGGTGGAGTTCATCGCCGATCTGGCGCAGGACTTCACGGTGCTGTCGGAGGTGGGGTCGAAGGACAACGACGTGGTCATCGCCCCGTACCGATGGGTCGACATGATCGAGGCAGAGCTCCGCGCGGGTGCCTGGAAGGTCATCACCGAGGCCCGCGAGAGCGGCACCGCCGGGGTGTTCCGCGGGGATGGCGAGGTGCGCATGGGCCTGATTGACGAGATCGTGCACGCTATCGACGTGCACCGCCTGCTGTTCGAGGCGCCGCAGAAGGCGCAGCAGACATGGTTCATCCGCGCATTCGGCACCAATGTGAACCTCGGCAATATCCCGCCCGATGAGGTGATTCCCCTTGAGACGCTGCGTGTCGGACTGCGTGCGGACACGTTGTTCACCATGAACCCGATGGGTCACGTGGACGGTGCCGGCATCTAGCCGGAACCACGCATGGCGCGCCGGTGCGGCCGGTCGGGCATGATCCGCTCCGTGGTCAGAAAGCCCGTTGTCATCGCCCTCGCCGCCCTGGCTGCGGCAACCGTCGTGCAGGCGGCATCCGCGCGTCCCATGGGGCATGTGTTCGACTGGAGCCACGAGCTCAACCAGGAGGACCTGCCCACCTGGCGTGAGGGCAAGCCACCGCCCATCCCGGCGGCCACCTGGTACCGCACGATTGACGGCATTCTCGGGACGGCCGGCAGCAATGGTCTCTGGTTCAGCGGCTTCGCGGCACTGCCGTTCGACATCCCCGTCGCCCCCACTGAGCCGCGCGCATGGCGCAACCCCGCCAACTTCCTCCGGCAGTACCGCGCCACCGGGCTCTCGTGGGATGCAAACGTGGAGGCACGCGCCGCCAAGGAGGCGCTGTGCATGTACCCGCGGTTCCCCAAGCGCTGCACGCCGAGCGGCGTGGTCTTCCAGCCCGACACCCTGGCGCCCACCCGGCGCATGTCGTTGCTCGACCCTGCCTACCGGCGGTCGGCGCTCAAGGAGATCCGCCGCATCGTGCCGCGGCTCGCAGGCAAGCCGTACGTCTGGGCATTCACCGGTTCAGACGAGCCACAGGTGGTGCTGCCGGTTGGGCGCGCCAAATCCAGTGCGGTGTGGAAGCGCATGCGGGGCCAGATCAAGGCCGACTTCGGCTGGAGCCCCCCGGCCTTCAGCACGAAGAAATCCACGTCGCCGGTGGAGGGTCTCAAGTGGCTCGCATTCAACCGGTGGGTCAGTCGTGAGTTCGGCGCGATGAAGAAGGAGCAGGCCGATCTCATCCATCGGCTTGCCCCCGGTTCACGCGTCGTGCCCAACGACTACGGGATGATCAGCGGGTTCCTGCCATGGGACTACACGCAGATCGCCCAGTCGGCCGACGTGGTGGAAGCCGACCCATACGTGTCATACGCGGAGGCCGAGAACCCGGGGCGCGGGCGGTACAACCCCGGCTTCGGGGCCAAGCTCATGTCCGACCTCACGGGCAAGGAGACCCGCATCATCGTGCAGGCGTTCAAGTACAGCGGCTACTCGCCGGTGGCCGCCGACCTTGACGCCTGGGCGGGTCAGGCGCTACGCGCCGGGGCCACCCACATCAGTTTCTTTGCGTCGGGCAATCCGCGCTTCCGCAATGCGCCCCTGTACAACGGCATGCTGTCGCTGGCATCACGCCTGCGCGGCGCCGACCTGCCCGACCCGCCGGTGGATCCCTCCACACAGGTGGTCTACTCGGTAATGAGCGAGGGGCAGGCGCGCCCGAATGTGCGTGCCGGTGATGGGCGCTACCGCGCGTCGGGTGATGCCATCTACACCACCTACTCACTGCTCGGCGAGTTGAACCACGCACGATTCCGCTTCGACTCCGACACGCGACTCGAAGCCGATCCGACCCGGCTTGCGCAGGCAAAGGTCGTGTGGCTGCCGCGCGGCGAGGTGCTCACGCGCCCGTTCGCCGAGGCGCTTCGCAACTGGGTTGCTGCCGGGGGATTCCTCGTCGTCACCGATCCGCAGGCCTTCGCGCGCACCCCGGCCAACGAGAGCCTGGCCGACGTGGGAAGCGCGCTCATGGGCGGCCGTCTCTCGTCCACCGCCGGTGGCTCCACACTGTTCGTGCAGCGGGGCGCGCTGTCGCCTGGCGTGCCAGCGGGCCTGCTCACCCTGCCGGTTGACGACAGCCGCACCTGGGCGTTTGATGGCGTCCCGGCCGATGCCACGGTGGTGGCCACGCACCTCGACGGCCGGCCAGCCGGAGTGCTGCGCACGGTCGGGTCGGGGCGCGTGCTCTCGTTTGCCGCTGACGTGATGACCCCGGCGTCGCTGGTGCAGCCGATGGACCTCGTGACGTTCGTGGGTCAGGTGGCCCGCCTGTCAGGCAGCACCGTCGACGACGCAACATGGACATGGCGTGTGCCGGGCAGTGCAGACCGGCCACCCTGGGTCGACGCGCTCGGCGGGTAGGCTCCGGGCGTGGCCGTTTTCATCTGCCCCCAGTGCGCCCATCGTGAGGCGTCGTCCGAACGCACCGAGGGGCATCAGCCCCGCGGGTGCGAGAAGTGCGGCTCCGGTTTCGTGTTCGAGATCATGGACGACTACTACGCCGGGCCCCTCACCGCGCTCATCGCCTGCGACGCCAAGCGCCGGGTGCTCACCGCCGGGCATGCCTCGGTCCCGGTCACCGGATGGCCCGAAGGGGACATGATCGGGCGCGACGTGGTCGAGGCGCTCTCGCTGAGGTTTCCCGGCGCAAAGGATGATCCGGTGGATCGGGTGATGGAGTGGGGCGTGCGCGCCCAGGGCGAGGAATGCACGTTCCGCCCGCAGGGATTGAGTGAGGATCGCCACGCGGTCATCGATCTCTTCCCCGCCTATGACGACGATGGCGGGCTGCTCCTGGCCATCACACCGGTGACGAAGGGATGACCCTGGAGACCCGGCGACTGGGCGCATCGGACCTCGACCTCACCGTCGTCGGTCTCGGGACGTGGCAGTTCGGCGGCCGCTGGGGCGGTGCCGACGATGCCGACAGCGCAGCCGCGTGCCACGCGGCCCTCGACAGCGGCATCAACTGGATCGACACCGCCGACATCTACGGCCAGGGCCGTGCCGAGACCAT
>CAIPNN010000245.1 GCA_903866425.1 uncultured Actinomycetes bacterium | reverse complement strand
CGATCTCGCCCGCGCCGAGGCCCAGCGCCTGCGCACCGTGATCCGCATGGCAGCGGACTGCCTTCCTGAAATGCCCTCGGTCTGCTGCCAGACCATTCAGCTTTTTGTGGAGGGTGGCAATTGAGGTACAAGGTGCAGCAGCAATCCAAGACCACCACCTTCTGGCGCACACGCCTCTCGACGCCCACGCGCGATGAGGCTGAGGCGGCGTTCTCCAGCCTCATCCAGGACCTGCCTGCAGGCGTTACGGTCAGGCTCCTGGATGAGCACCACGACCTGGTGTTGGCGGCTTTTTCGAGGCGGCGCTAGGACAGAAACAAAAAACCCCGGAGGTGAGTCCGGGGTTCTTGCCCACAGGGCAGTGTTGCACTACTCTGCGGTGACCTGAGCAGGACGCCAATCCCCTCAGGCTGTGATCGCGAAGCACCGCGACCGTTGGCGGAAGTCTACCAGACCCCCAGCAGCTGCCAAGCCCCCGATCACCCCGGCCATTCGAATGCGTATGGTTGACCCGGGTGAACAACGCAACCAACCCATGCTCGACCCAAAGCCCGGCACTGTCGCGCCCTGACAACCGGCACCCTGACGCCCATTGCGGGAGGTCGCCAGCGAAGGACCGCTGGTTTACGGGGGACGCACTGAGTACCTGTAAGCAGTCCGAGAGACTGCACTGACTTGTGGACAGGTCAGGGGGAAAAGGGCCTCGCTATGCCACCGTCGGCACAACCGCCGTCTTGAGCTCGATGTCCGCTGACACCTCGTACAGGAAAGGCCCCTCGTTGGTGACGCTCATCCCGCCGATGATCCGCACCGTATGCCAGGCCAGCGCGTGCGTGCTGGTGGTGCCTGCAGGCGGGCGGTAGCGCTGGGATTCCATCTGCATCTCGAACCAGTCGAAACCGTGGGCGTTGACCCACTCTTGAAAGCCCTTCAGCAACCCCGCGCGCATCTGCCAGCTCACCGATGCGGTGGTGGGCATGTGGGCGTACATCCGCCGCTGCTTCACCGTGCCCGCCATCGAGGGCATACGCACCAGCCCCGTGTCGAGGGAGAGCTGTATACCGACAAGGGGCGGGCCGTAGATGTCGCTGGAGAGGCGAGGGATGGCCATCAGGGCGTTACCGGAACGGTTTCAGTGGGCACACCTTGGCGGTGTTCGACGTCGTAGGATATCTCGTACCAACCTCCGCCGAGGTTCTTCATCTCGATGCCGGAGACGGCTCGCACCTGCTGCCAGGCAATGGCCGGCAGAGTGCCGGGGTCGCCCGCCAGCACCGTCTCCATCGGCACCTTCGCCCAGGCGGTGGCCTTGTGGAGGAAATTGGCGTGGAAGTCCCCGAGCTTCGATGCGGGCAGCAGCCACGACAACCTTGAGGTGATGTGCGCCGCGCGCCAGGGCTTAGTCTGACGGTACTCGCCGACCGAGAACGGCGTGCGCTCCAACCCGTAGTCGAGCGAGGAGGTGCTGCCCCACTGCGGCATACCGAATTGCGCGACGTCCACTTTGTCTGGCTCGGCCATCAGCCGACATCCCACGCCGAGATGCTGAAGTCAAAATCGTGCGGGTCGTACCTGTCCCCGCCGCCCAGATGCACGTTGATGGTGCTGGCATTCGACACGCTGCACGTGGCCGAGCTCTTGTAGCCCACGGTTGACATGATGGTGACCTGCGCCACCACGTTCAACTGGTTGGACGCGGCGCGGCTCAGGTGGATGGTGTACTCGCCCACGCTCTTCCGGGAACAGGTGAACCCCTGCACGTTGCCCTGCGCCACGCCCAGCGATGAGACCCGCCCGAGGGCAATGGGGTCATGCTTGTTTGTCACCATAGGAGCGGCGGCAGGCGCGGGCCACTCGGCCAGTGCCGACCAGTGCTTCACCCCGTCGCCGATGCGTGATTTGACCTCGCCGCTCAGCTGGCGCTCGAAACCGATCTCGCCCTGTCCCAGCACCGGGTCTGTGGCGCCCCAGTCGGCGGTCGATTGGATCAGCTGCCGCATGCGGGCATGTATGTCTGCCATGTCTCAAGGCTCCCAGGGAATGACGTTGTCGGGTGAAATGGTGCCGTCGTTCGCGATGACCCAGCCGTCCGGGGCGGTGGTGCTGGAGATGATCCAGTCGCGCGGCGTCGGATCGTGCGGCGTGGCCACGTAGGCGCGGGGGTCGTAGTTCACCGCGCTCACCATCACCGAGTACATGCCGCGCGGCTCGGTGGACGTGACGATGTAATCGCGCACCACGGTGCTGCTTTGCGCGATCACGATGGCAGGCGGTTCCTCGGACAGCGGGTTGCCCAGCAGTGCCGGATCAAGGTTGACCGTTGCCGGGATGTGGCAGGCACTGGCGTTCAGCATCCGCACGTGGAACGGTCCGTGTGACTGGCCGTACTTGTCCCGAATCATCATCACGGGCTGCGTGGGCCAATCGATCAGAGTCGAAAGCTCTATGTTCCCGGTGGCCGGGTCGTAGCTGATCATCTGCGCCTGCTGCGCCTTGCTCACCAGCTCGGTGGCCACGCCGATCCGATCCCCCACCACCGGGATCAGGCCTTCCTGCTCGGTGTCGAACTCGAGTCCTCGCCTCATGTACTTGGCCTGTCGCCACGTATGCACCGCGTAGCGCAGAGCTTGCTGGCGCTCGGTGCAGCCAAGCAGGCGGTACGTGCTGGTCAACGCATCCTCGGTGCCGTCCGGGTAGATCACGCTCATCGGGGTGGCGTTCACCGGGTCGATGTACTCGATCTGCACGCCCTCGGGATCGTCGATGCCGTGCCATGACCACGCCACCCGGAGCGAGTCGCGTTTGATGCTGTGACTGGTGAACAGCATGGTGCGCACCGGTTGCACGCTGGCATCGATCACCGAGACCTTGGGGCCTGCCGGGACGATGCGGGCGCGCTCGACTTGGACCACGCGCTGCATCGCTTCGAGGATGGTGGTGGACTCGGCGAACACGTAGTTAAACCCGGGCAGTCCGTCCCACTTTGCACGCAGGCGTGTCCACGCCGGGAAATCGATCTCGTAGGCCGGGCGGCCCGCGCCGTAGTCCGCGTTGGTCAGCACATCCAGCGCGACGTCTGCGGGGTTGCTGGAAGCACTCGCCCCCACCAGCACAGGCGAGTCGATGGTGCGCGAGAGGCGCAGCTTCACGCGGCCCGCAGCGCCGGAGGAAATGCCCTCGCTGGCTTGGATGCGGACAGCCATCAGGGTGGTGTTGCCGTAGACCTTCTGCGGGGCGTTCACCATGACTGCCTTCAGTCCCGTCCATCGGATCTCACGCCGCACCCGGGAGGTTTCCTCGTGGGTGGCGTTGGTCGAGCTGCAGGACACCCGATAGCGGCCTGCAGGCACCGGAATGCGGATGGTGCGGCGCACGGTGTTCGGGGTGTCGATGTTCCACTCCACCTTGCCCGTGTAGGTGGTGGCAGGCGTCACGGGATAGCCGTCATCGCCGATCCGCTCGATGGTCCAGCTGATCCCCTGCCGCTCGGGGTTGTCATCCCCGGTGCTCTTCGAGATCGAGCCAAGCCCGTTCGGGAACATCACATCGAGGTGGATCTCCCGCACCGTCTGCCCGGGCAGGCACACCGCGAACGCGCCGATGGGCTTGGTGTTCGAGAGCAGTTGATCGCTCACCTCGGCCGAGGTGGTGACGTTCTCGTTCCAGTGCCCCCACTTGGCTGCGACAGCCGCCTCGATGGTGCCCATCTTCTGGCCGTGCTCGTGCGGCAGGAACCGCTGCCACTTCACGTACTCGGCGTCTCCACTGTTCGCGTGCGCCGGGGCAGATTCAGAGGTGTCACCGGAGGGCGTCGAGGGCCAGTGGATGTTCCCCCAGTCGCCGTTGATCGGAGGCCATACGGCGGCCGGCGGCTTTGCGGCGGAGCTCACGACCGAGTCGCTGATGAACAGGTCCACCACGTCCGCCTCGCCTGCGGTGGCCACCAGCAGGGCACCGAGGTACATGGTGTTGACCTTCCAGTTCCCATCCGTCTGGCCCTGCAGGATCGGAGCCCCCGCGTACTCGATCACGGGATACTGCACCCACGGCTGCGCGGCGTAGTAGGGGACCGAGAGCGTGGTGCCGTAGGCCACCGGCACGGGTGCTCCCAGCTGCGGCATCTCGTTGCCCGGGGAGAGCGAGTAGACCTGGGTGGCACTCTGCCGACTCTTTGCCTTGGGCGGCGGGAAAAGGAGTTGCATCACCAGACCGACCGCGATGGCGACCACGGCCTGCCAGAAGTACACCATGAACCCCGCCCCGGGGCGCAGAACCACCGTGACGAAATCATTCTCCATCAGCCACGTGTCGGCCTCTTCCAGCGCGAGCGGCTCGCCGTTCAGGAAGATCTCCACCGCCATGCCGAACCCGTCAGGTGCGGTACGCTGCAGCCAATCGTAGGGCGAGCTCCCAACCTCGACCTCATCCACCTCCACGCCGGAGGGGTTGAAGGGGTCGCGCAGGAAGGCGACTACGGGGTTAGCCATTGCGGCCCATCCAGCGCACGTATACGAGGTTACGGTAACGCTCTTGG
>CAIPNN010000244.1 GCA_903866425.1 uncultured Actinomycetes bacterium | reverse complement strand
TGCCGACAATGCCCTAGGAGGCCTTACCCACCGCGGTTGCCTCGGGAATCTCAATGAGCTTGCCCGAGCGCACGTCGTACACGTAGCCGTACACCGGAATGCGTGACGGCACGAGCGGGTGCTCACGGATGCGACGCACGTCGTCGACCACGGCACCAGCCTGGTCGGAGATGGTGAGCCAGTCGATCTCACGACCCACGGGTGAGCCGGGGCCCTCGCCCACGTCGTAGAAGCCCTCGGCGCCAAGCGCGGCGGTCTCGAGGCTGCTCTCGAGCAGGCCACCCATGATGTCGTTGGTGAAGAACTCCATGCCGCAGTCGGTGTGGTGAATGACAAACCACTCCTTGGTGCCGAGCAGCTTGTACGAGATGACGAGCGAACGGATGGCGTCGTCGCTGGCGCGGCCACCGGCGTTGCGGATGACGTGCGCGTCGCCCTCGCTCAGGCCGGCGTACTTGGCCGGGTCGAGGCGGGCGTCCATGCAGGTGAGGATGGCGAAGCCGCGGGCAGGCGGCAGTGCCAGATCGCCCTTGTCGAAGCTGGCGGCGTAGGCGCCATTTGCGGCGATGACCTCATCGTGTACGGACATGCATCTCTCCTCATTCGTAAATACTCAATACATCGTTGGTTTTATGGAGATTAGCCACATCGCGACCCGAGTACCACCGCTCACAACACCGCACCCCCTGTACCCCCTGAACCCGGCCACGTGACCGATGCCATCGCCAACGGTTTCCATTCCATCTAGCCTGCACGCGATGGTCAGAGACCTCCCGGCACTCGAGCGCGCGGCATTCCTCCCCGACATCGGCGACCCCTCCACCCTCATCCTCAGCATCGGCTACCTCGCGGTGTTCTTGCTGGTGGCCGGCGACGGCGTGTTTCCCATCTTCCCCGGGGAGACGTCCATCGTCGTGGCAGCGGTGTTTGCGGCCGAGGGCGACCTCAACATCTGGCTGGTCATCCTCGCGGGTACCGCGGGGTCGATCGTCGGCGACTCGGCGGCCTTCTGGATCGGCCGTGGTGGTGGTGGCTGGATACGAAAGATGCTTGCCAAGACCCTGGGACACGATCGGGTTGTTGCCGGCGAACACATGGTGCATCGCCAGGGGGATCTCCTCATCTTCACACAGCGCTTTCTGCCGGGGCTTCGTCTGGCAATCAACATCGCGCTCGGCGCCGGTCGCACCTCGTTCAAGAGGTTCCTCGCCATCGACGCCCTCGCCAGCCTGGTGTGGTCGGCGCAGGCAGCAGCCATTGGCTACCTGTCGGGCTGGCTCTTCCCGGGCAAGACCTGGCTCGCACTCGTGGTTGCACTCTCGATCGCGGGCCTGCTCATTCTCGTGATCATCCGTCGGGAGCATCGACGGATGAAGGAGGAGCAGGCACTGATTGACGAGGAGAGTGCCGGGGCCTGAAGCCTCAGCCAACCCCCGCACCGAACGGTAGAGTTCGTCGAACTTCGACCTTCGACTCCCTGAGGTACTCAGATGGCGACGATCCACCGAGGCCACATCTTCCACATCGCCGGGTCTCCCCTGGTGCTGCAGGCCTCTGACGCGCTTGCTGACCTGCCGGATGGGGCCCTTGCCATTGATGACGATGGGCGCATCATCTGGTGCGGTGAGTGGCCCGACCGCCCCGCCGATCTCGAGGGTGCCACGGTGGTGGACCACGGCGATGCGTTCATCCTCCCCGGGTTCATCGACACCCACATGCACTTCCCTCAGGTGTACTGCGGCGATTCCTACGGCGGCGGGCAGTTGCTCGAGTGGCTCGACAACTGCATCTTCCCGTCCGAGTCACTGCTGCAGGACCCGGAGTTCGCCGCACAGGCGTCGGCCGAGTGGTGCGACCGCATGATCACCGCGGGCACGACCACCGGGCTGGTGTTCGGTTCGCAGTTCCCGGCCGCGCAGGACCTGCTCTTCCAGACCGCCCGCGACCGTGGCCTGCGCATCGTGGCCGGACGCACCGTTCAGACGGTGGGTCCCGACTCCGCAAGCGCCCTCATTACGTCGGAGGACAAGGCGATCGAGTTGGTGCGCGAGGAGATTGAGAAGTGGCACCCGCTTGACGACGAGGCGCGACGCGACGCGCTGCAGTTCGTCGCGGTCGTGCCCCGATTCAGCCTGTCGGTGACCACACGCACGCTCGAGGCCCTCGGTGAGGTGTACGACGAGTACCGCGACCGTGGCCTCTACTTCACATCGCACCTGAACGAGAACGCCCGCCCCGGCACCGGGGAGATCGACTCCACCAAGGCCATGTACGGCGTGGACAGCTACCTCGACACCTACGACGGGAAGTTCCTGCCGGGCTCGAAGCAGGGCGGGAAGAGCATGCTCGGACCCCGCAGCGTGATGGCCCACAGCGTGCACTGCCAGGACGCCGAACTCGCACGCATGGCCGAGACCGGGACGTCAATCGCACACTGCCCCGTGTCGCAGTTGTTCCTCGGGTCGGGGACGATGCCGTGGAAGCGCACGGTGGCAGCGGGCGTCAACATCGCCATCGGCAGCGACTGGAGCGCTGGCGACGAGTGGTTCATCCCGCAGGTGCTGAACGCATGCTTCAAGGTGCACATCTCCGAGGCGGGCGATGCGGGGCTGTCGCTCCACCCCGCCGAGCTGCTGTTCACCGGCACGCTCGCCGGCGCCCGGGCGCTCGACATGGACGACCGGATCGGGAACTTCGACGTCGGCAAGGAAGCCGACTTCGTGGTGCTGGAGCCCCACCGCTGGGAGATGTACGGACGCACGCTTGAGAACGTGGTCAAGCCCGCCGACCCCATCACCGCGCGCGATGCGAATCTCTTCGCCGTTCTGATGCTGGCCCGCGAGCCCGCACTCACCGAGACCTACGTCCGGGGCCGCCGCCTCACCACGTCCGCCGCCTGATGAGCAAGGCTGCGACAACGCTGGCCATCTACCGGGTTGATCCCGGCAAGGCGGATTCAGCGCGCGCGTGGCAGGCCAAGTTCGACGAGGCCGCGGCGGCGTTCGCCGGCTTCACGGAGTCGCGACTGACCGAGCAGACAGGCCCCAAGGCCGTCTGGGCGGCATCGGTGACATTCACGAGTGAGCGGGCACTGAGGCACTGGCTCGACAGCCCCGCGCGCGCTGCCCTTGTCACCGAGGGAGCGGCGGCCGGAGTCATCGATGCCGTACCGCCGATCGTCCTCGTCGAAGACGAGGCGCCGCCACCCGGAATCGCCGTGTTCACGCACCGGGTCGTCCCGGGCCGGGAAGAGGCCTTCCGGCAGCGCGAGCACGACCTGAATGTGGCCGGAGACGAGTTCGAGGGCTACCTCGGATCAATCCTGCTCGCGCCGCAGAGTCCGGACGGACTGTGGATGTCGGTGGTGCGGTTCGACAACGATGTCCATCTCGCGGCATGGATCAACTCCCCGCGCCGGGCGGCGCTGCTCCCGGAGCTGCGCGGGCAGTTGCAGGAAGACTTCCACCAGTACACGCGCAACACCCCGTTCGGATCAATCGTCAGGGTGGGAAGCAGCGGAACGGTCGTCACTCCCCAGTGGAAGACGGCGATGGTCGTCCTGCTCGTCCTCTACCCCGTCGTCATGCTGCTGTCGCGGTTTGTGGGTCCGCTCCTCTCCGACACGGGAGCCGACCCCGGCCTTGCCCTGTGGATCAGCCAGGTCATCAGCATGGGCATCCTCACCTACCTGTGCATGCCGTGGGCAACCCGCGCCTTCAGCTGGTGGCTCGACCCCCTGGACGGCGCGGATATCCGCACCAGCATCAAGGGGGCGGTCATCATCGTGCTGCTGTATGTCGTGACCCTTGTGATCTTCCTCAGCCTGAAGGATCTGCAGTTCTGGGACTACGGCTGATCGCCGTACCGCGCGCCATTACACATGGTGCAATCAGTGCCGCCGGACCCTCGCGAGGGGCTATGCATGCATCCCTGCAGGTCAGCGCGGTGGGTGCGAGTTGGCCGCCTAAGATGACCGGGCGGGCGCGTAGCTCAGCTGGTTAGAGCAGGGGACTCATAATCCCTCGGTCGCAGGTTCGAGTCCTGCCGCGCCCATTCGGAGCTACCCGAGGTTCCGCCACACCAACTGCGAAACGCCCTGGGCGACACCCGATCCCGGCCTGCGGTAGGTTTGATCGCCCCAGACCGGAGTTACTGTAATGAGCAGACGAAACCTCATCGCCCTTGCCGTCGGCTCAGCGGTGCTTGCAGCGCCAGCAGCGTCGAGCGCAGCCATGGCCTACATCACCACACCGCGCGACACCAAGGTGCAGGGCCAGGTGATGGTTGCGAGCGATGACGGCTCCGGCGCGCGCGCCGTCGCATCCGGGGAATTCGCTGCCATCTCGCCCGACGGCACGAAGGTGGCCTACCACGATTACGGCAATTTCAGCCAGCCCCCAGCCCCCAAGATCGGGGTGGTGGATATCGCCACCGGTCAGAGGGCGTTGCTCACAGGTCTGGAGTGCGTTGGCGAACTCATCTGGGCGCCCAACTCGCAACTGATCGCATGCCAGACGCAGTCGAGCAACGCCAAGGGGTATCTCGGCGGCAACGGCCTGGGGCTCGTCTCCGTGCCTGCCAGCCTCGCCGGGGTCGTCAGCCTCGAGGTGGAGACCTGGATCCCCGCCCGCGGCAACGGCGTCGATCGAAGCGTGTCCTTCTCACCCGATTCCGCGAGCATCGCTTTTGCGTGGCGGCGGCATTCGCAGGATGAAGGCGCCACGAGTGTGTACGTCGCCCCTGTCGCAACCCCCTCGGCACGCAGGCGGGTGCTTCCGCGAGCCACTTCGCCCGTATGGGGAGCGCCCGGCATCGCCGCATCACGCCAGGGGAGGGTGCGGAGTGAAGTGACGCTCGAGGGCAAGCGATTCTCCACCATCAACGTCGTGCCCACGCAGATATGGACCGTGCAGCCTGACGGCACCGGGGCGCGACGCGTCACGGGCTTCCGGTGGCGGGCGCAGGGATTCAGCGCCGGGCTGATCCCGGCGGCATGGTCGCCTGCGGGCACCCACATCGCCGGCACAGTCGGCGAGATCTCATGCCAGGCCGCGCAGGCAGGCGTCGCCAACATCAGCGTTTCCACCGGAAGGGTGCAGCTCCCGATGAAGAGGACCTCCGTGAGCCCGGTCGCCTACTCGGCTGACGGCCAGCGCATCCTCGTCAACGACGGATGCAAGGGCCGCCAGGCGAAAATCGAGGTCGTCAACGTGAATGGCAGCGCACGGCGGACCCTCGTGGCGAACGCCGGCGTGGCATCCGTGAGCACTGGCTGGAACGGCTGATCGGGGATCAGTTCGGGAAGCGTCCACTGATAGTCCTGCCGCGCTGACGTTGAGGTGGGTATCCGCGGAGTGCTGGAGATGTACATCGAGGATCCGCTGCAGCGCGGTCAGGACCTCCCCGCACCGCGGAACGTCGCGGGGTATCTCGCCGCCTGGGGGCCCCAGCCTGCGGGGCCACGCCTACTTCGCGAGCGGGAGGCCAGCCTTGTCGCAGTACACGGCGGGTGCCACGCCCTCGGCCTTGGCGAACTGATCCATCTGCACGAGCGCATATTCCATACTGCCGGTGTCGACGCTGCCGCTCTCACCTGAGAACGGTGACGCCACCACCTGCACGGCCAGCAGGCTGGCGACCACAAGGGTCGTGACGCCCGCCATCATCGAGGCCTGAGCCAGCCAGTCCTCCTCGGGATCTGCGTACAAGAGTACCCAGCCGACTACGAGGACTGCGCCAATCACCAGCAGGGCCCAGAGCAGCGTGGGAATCTGCCCCTCCGACACCAGCACGCGGCCCGAACGGCCGAGCTGGCGGTCGTTCGTGCTGTCCCACCAGTTCTTCACCGGCTGCGCATTGGTGCTGGTCGCCGTCTGCTGCTCAACCCCGGTGTCGTCGAGCGCAACCACCCAGTCCTCGGTGACAGGGCTGCGCTCGCCGTTCCGCATTGAGGGCCACTCCTGCGCGATCACCGATCGGGCGTAACAGACCAGCTCACCCTGGGCATTCTGCGCCAGATTGCCGTTGAAGTCAGCGGCCGTGCGGAACTGCGCCACGACTGCAGCTGCCTCGGCATCCGAGTGGTTCGCCCCGGACTCATAGGTGCCGAACCCGAGAAAGATGACGAAGCCGAGCAGGATGACGAACCCGGCGCCGAGGAACCCGAAGATGCCCGATGCGCGATCGGAGTCGCTGAACCGGCCGCCGGGGCGGGCGCGCCGGCGTACCAAGAACATGAGGGCGACCATCACAACGACAGACGCGATGATGACGCCAGCGGCCAACCAGGGGTTCATGCGGCGATCCTACCCAATGGGAATACGACTGGTGCCCAGAACGGCGGGCGCGGCATCGGCGCAGCAGCGCCCGATGCCACCACGGCCCGACGGTGGATGCTGCAGTCACATCAGGGCGGCGGCAGCGTCCTCACCGCCACCCTCAGCGCATGCGGCGCTACTTGACGAGCGTGAACGAGTGCACGGCGGTGCCATCGGCGGCCGTCGGCAGCACCACCACCTGGCCACGCATGCCCTTGTAGCGGCCGGTGCCGCTTGCCACCACGCGGCCCGACGGGTTGAGCGCACCTGCGGCCGCTGACGTCGCCCGCTGGTACGGACCCACAGCCCGAAGCGTGCTGCCGTCGCTGAACGTGTACGTGGCGTCGCCCACAAACCACTCGTAGAGCCCGCCCGAGTACACGTACTCGAGCACGGAGGTGACCGCGTAGGCGCCCGCAGGCGTGCCCGTGGTCGTCGTGAACGTCCCTGCCACAAAGCGGCCGTTACCCACGCCGCCGGCACCGCCGCGCTCGGTTGTCACGGCCTTGCCCAGCCGCATCACGTAGTCCTCGCGCGTACGCGGAGTGCCCTTCGCCGGCAGCGTGTAAGTGATGGTGTGCTCGTACTTGCCGTGATTATTCGTGCGCGTCTCCACGCCCTTGGCACCCAGATAGGGACCGGTGCCGCCAAGCAGCGGACGAGGTGCGCCATGGCGGCTCAAACCCGGCAATTGCGCCACGATGCGGGGGCCCGACCCGAAGGCGAGTGCCAGCGTGCTGTTCGCTGCCATGCCGGAGAGGCCCGTGGGGAAGTCCGCGTAGCCCATGGCAAAACCACGGGCCTTACCCTCGGGCGACCGCATGCCGCCGAAGAACACGCCCGACGCCTGTGCAGCCGGCGCGACCACGCCCGTCGTGAGCGTGATGCTGGGGGCTGACTCAACAACCTTGAGGGTGGTGGCCGTGCCGGCCGCGGGGATGGCCGCCACACACATGCCGGCGACCATCAGGGGAGTGGCAATTC
>CAIPNN010000243.1 GCA_903866425.1 uncultured Actinomycetes bacterium | reverse complement strand
TGTGCCGCATCGCTCAGGTCGGCCGGGTGCACGCGGGCACCGGTGCGGCCCGCCACCTCCTCGAGGCCAGACACCGTGCGGGCCACCAGCGTGAGCGAGGCGCCCTTGGCGGCGAACTGGTCGGCCAGCGCGGCGCCGAGGCCACGCGATGCACCGGTGATCACCACATGTTTGCCAGCCAGATCCATCACGTGCCTCAGGCCACTGCGACCGGCGGCTGGCCCATCTGCTTCAGCCAGCGGGCGTGCGAGCGGAGCGCCAGCAGGAACGTGCGGTTGGCGCTGTACCGGATGCCGTGCTTCTCGGCGAGGTCCTCGACGATGGGCGCGATACGGCGGTAGTGCACGTGACACACGCCGGGCATCAGATGATGCTCAACCTGAAAGTTGAGCCCGCCGAGGTACCAGTTGAGCACGCGGCTGCTGCGGGCGAAGTCGACGGTGTGCTCCACCTGGTGTCGGGCCCACTCGCGCGGGCCATCCTCCTCGGCCTCCTTCATCAGGCGCGCCTCAGACGTGAAGTCGGCCTCTTCAACGCAGTGGGCCAACTGGAACACGATGGCCAGCACGATGCCGAGAATCCACAGGATGAAGAAGCCGGCGAGCAGCACGGCCCACCAGGGCTGGAAGATCATGGGAATGCCGAGGGCGATCACAAGGAACGCCACCTTGCACGACAGCAGCACGGCCAGATCGCCACCACGCGGGCGCTTGATCGGCACATGGGCCTCCTCGCCGCGCACCAGCATGCTGAGGTCACCCATCAGCACCTGACGCGGTGCGTAGAAGCCGTAGAGCACGAACATGTACACGTGCTGAAAGCGGTGCCATGTGTGCCATGTCTGGTCGGGCGCGAAGCGGGCCAACGGCAGTTGCTCGATGTCGCCGTCCTTGTCCACCACGTTGGTGTACGTGTGGTGGGCATGGTTGTGGCGCTCGCGCCACAGGTACGACGACGTGCCGAGCAGGATGTCCATCACCAGGCCGAGCGGCCGCCACTTGCGTCCAAGCGCGTTGTGGTTGGCATCGTGCTGAATCGAGAAGGCCACGCCGCCCATGGCGAAGGCCATAGAGATGCAACCGACGACGCCGGTCCACCAGCCGTCGGCGATCCACACGAGAAACGCATACGACGCCGCGAACCACAGCAGCATGAATGCGGCCTTTGCAAAGAAGCGGATGCGCCCGTTGCGCCTCGCGCGAGGGGTGAGAAGTTCATCGACCGCGACCTTCAAGTCGCGCTGAAAAGAACCACCTCCCCGAAGCAGCCGTTGCGGTGCAACGCCCGACTCCGGGCCTGCCCCTGAAAGGGTTGCCAAGTAATCGTCTCCAAATGGGCGAGCGCCTATCGCTCGAACCGTGCGGCCACCGTAGCGGAATCCCCGGACCCCCACCCCCGCATCGGTCCCATTGCGCCTATCCTCCCGCCTTCACCACGACCGGGACGCACGCAATCAACAAGACCACCTTTGGCGATCTGGGCCTTGGGCCCGCCATCACCGACACCCTCGCCCAACTCGGCTACGAGGAGCCCACGCCCATTCAGGCAGAGGCCATCCCCCCGTTGCTCGAGGGTCGCGACCTGCTGGGCAACGCCGCAACGGGCACGGGGAAGACCGCCGCCTTTGCGCTCCCGCTGTTGCAGGCGGTGCCCGGCATCGGCACCGGCACCACCCCGCGTGTGCTCGTGCTGGTGCCAACCCGTGAGCTCGCAATGCAGGTGTCGGAGGCCATGCACAAGTACGGTCGCGCCCTGGGCGCCCGCGTGCTGCCCATCTACGGTGGCCAGCCCATCTATCGCCAGATCAAGGCACTCGAGCGCGGCGTTGACGTGGTGGTGGCAACCCCGGGCCGCGCCCGCGACCACATCGCTCGCGGCACGCTCGACCTCGACGACGTGCGTGCAGTCGTGCTCGACGAGGCCGACGAGATGCTCGACATGGGATTTGCCGAGGACATCTCAGAGATTCTCGAGTCGGTGCCCGGCGAGCGGCAGACGCTGCTCTTCTCGGCAACCATGCCCCCGCGCATCCGGTCGATCGCCAACAGCCACCTCACCGACCCGGTGCGGGTGCAGATTGACGACTCCCCCGCTCCCGGCGACGCGCCCCGCGTGCGCCAGACCGCCTACGTGGTGCAGCGGGCCTACAAGCCCGCCGCCCTGGTCCGTGTGCTCGATGCCGAGTCGCCCACCGCGGCACTTGTGTTCTGCCGCACCCGTGTTGAGGTGGAGCAGCTGGTGGACACCCTCAACGGCCGCGGCCACCGCGCTGAGGGCCTGCACGGCGGCCTCACCCAGGAGCAGCGCGACCGGGTGATGGGCCGCCTGCGATCGGGCAAGTCTGATCTGCTCATCGCCACCGACGTGGCCGCCCGTGGCCTCGACGTTGACCAGCTCACGCACGTCATCAACTTCGACGTGCCCTCGGCACCCGCCGCCTACGTGCACCGCATCGGCCGCGTGGGCCGCGCCGGACGCGAGGGCGTGGCCATCACCCTGGCCGAGCCGCGCGAGCACCGCATGCTCAAGAACATCGAGCGCGTCACGGGCCAGCAGGTGCCGCAGCAGTCGCTGCCCACCGTGGCCGACCTGCGCGCGCGTCAGATGGAGGTGACCACCGCGACCATCCGCGAGGAGATCGTGGAGGGCGACCTCGACCACTTCCGCGTAGTGGTTGAGCAACTGGCCGACGAGTTCGACGTGCTCGACATCGCCGCCGCCGCCGTGAAGCTGGCGCATCAGGCATCGAGCGGCGGGCGCGACGACGAGGAAGAGATTCCCGAGGCACGCGTGCGCGACGAGCGCCCGCACCGCGAACGCGGCGGAGCGCCGCAGAGTGGTCGCCGTGGGCACAAGGGCCCGCACCAGCCCGCGCCCGAGGGCATGACCCGCATCTTCGTGAGCGCCGGCCGCATCGCCGGAATCCGCCCCCAGGACCTGGTGGGCGCAATCGCCAACGAGGCCAAGATCAAGGGGCGCGAGATCGGCGCCATTCAGATCACCGACCGTTTCTCGCTGGTCGACGTGCCGGCAGCGGATGCCGAAAAGGTCATTGCCGCCCTGCGTGGCGGGTCGCTCAAGGGCCGCAAGGTCAACGTGCGTCGGGAGCGCCCCCGCACGTAGACAGCCCTCGTCGGCCAACCGGCCTGCTGTACCAACGGGGGGTTTTGACGGTCGCACGGCCGCCGGTACCTCGTGAATTCGCCACCCGGGCGGTCGTAATGCCGGCCGCGCTCGTACAACCCACAGCATCGACCGGGGGCACGAGCAGTGAACCGAGCACGCGACCGACGGCTCCGTGATCGCGAGGAGACGATGCTCGCCATCGCCGTGGCCGTGGTGTGCGCCCTCGCGCTCAGTGCGATGGCCGGGCAACTCCCGCACCGGGCCGGCCTCACCGAGGCGGCAGCAGCAGTACCAGCCGCCGCCGCGAGTCCGGCAACACCCGCCCCGGCGCCCCTCCCCGATGTTGACCTGCGCATCACCCTCTGGCCCAAAGGGCCCGGGTCTGCCTCGCGGTCGTGGCGCATCACATGCCCGGGAGCAGGCTGCGCAGCCGCACGCGCACATTCCCGTGATCTGATCACCGAACCCACAGGCACATGCGGGCCCGGCAACAACGGCGCGGGCGAGGCGCTGATCATCGGCCGCATGGGTCGACACCTGGTGGACGACTGGCTCGACCACCGCGACGGCTGCAACGTGGCGCGTTGGCACCGCCTCCAACGCGTACTGCGGCCACCAGTCCGGTAGGCGCACGGCACGCAGGCGTATGATCCTGCGCATGAGGGCCCCCGCTCTCACCTCCGTGATCGCGGCTCTGGCGCTCGCGATGCTCACCGGCCCGGCGACCGGAAACCCCGCTGCGCCCGTTGACGCCGTGCCCGCAGGAAGTGATGTGGTGGTCGCCGTTGGCGATTCGTTCATCTCGGGCGAGGCCGGACGCTGGCGCGGCAACGTGTGGGACATCGCCAACGCCAGCCGCGCCGATGCGCTGGGCCCGCGTGCCTACTGGGACACCCCCACAGGTGAGTCCTGGCCCGGGTGCCACAGGTCGCGAGGGGCCGAGATCGCACTGCCCGGCACGGTGTCGGTGAATCTGGCCTGCGCGGGTGCCCGC
>CAIPNN010000242.1 GCA_903866425.1 uncultured Actinomycetes bacterium | reverse complement strand
GGTCACCTACAACGTCAATGCGCACCTCAATCCCACCAACATCTGCGTTGTGGGTTGCGGGCTGTGCGCGTTCGCCGTGTGGACCGACCACGACCCCCGTGCCTACGCCTACTCGGTTGACCAGTTGGTCGACCGCGCGAAGGAGCTGAGCGACCTCGGCATCACCGAGCTGCACATCGTGGGTGGCATGACCAAGGAGTACACGCTCGAGTACTACGAGGATCTCTTCCGCGAGCTCAAGTCGACCCTGCCGCACGTGGCCCTCACGGCGCTCACCGCTGTGGAACTCGACTTCGTGGCCAAGATGGCCAAGGTGTCGTCGCGTGAGGCACTCGAGCGCTCGATGGCCGCCGGCCACGACACCATGCCCGGGGGTGGCGCCGAGGTGTTCAGCCCCCGCGTGCGCCGCATCATCGCCGACCGCAAGGTGGCGTCGGACACCTGGATCAACATTCACCGCGAGGCCCACCAGGCCGGCATGCGCACCAACGCCACGCTGCTCTTCGGCCACTTCGAGACGCCGGCCGAGAAGGTTGACCACATGGTGCAGTTGCGCGAGCTGCAGGACGAGGCCGACCGCGACGGGCACCCGGCGCGCTTTCAGGCCTTCATCCCGCTGCCGTTCCTTCCCGGCAACACCGAGTTTGCGTACCTCCCCGGCCCGTCGCGCGAGGAGAAGCTGCGCACCATCGCGCTGTCGCGTCTGGTGCTCGACAACTTCCCGCACATCAAGGGCCACTGGGTCATGCTCGGCGAGGACATCACGGCCGAGGCCCTGTCGTACGGCCTCGACGACCTCTCCGGCACGCTCACCGAGGAGCGCATCGCGCACGCCACCACCGTGCAGACCCCGCTGGGCCTCACGCAGGACCGCATTCGCGAGCTGGTGCGAAGCGGCGGCCGTGTGCCCGCCGAGCGCGACACGCTCTACGAGGGCATCACCCGGGAGCCGGTCAGCGCGTAGGGCGTCTGCGCCCTACGACAGGGCGCGCTTGCGGATGGCACCCGCCGCCGCGAACGCCAGCAGTACGCACCAGCCCAGCGTGAAGATGACGCTGCCCCAGGACGACGGCTGAATGAACACGATGTTGCCGTTCACCACCACCCGTGGTGCCGCGAGCCCGGCCACATCACGTGCTTGCAGGTCGGCCACCATGGGCGAGACGATGCCCCGCGGGAAGATGAAGTAGAGCGTGCGCATCAAGCCCGTCCACGACGTGCCGATGACGTTGGCCTCAGCCGCCGACGCCAGGTTCACAAGCGCCTGTACGAAGATGTAGACGATGCCGGCGGTGACACCCGCAGCGATGGGGCCGATGGCCACGCTGCAGAGCGCGGCCACGGTGAGCACCACCAGCATGTTCTCGATGCCGGCGAGACCGGTGACCACGAGCGGGCCATCGATGCCGTTGCCCACGATGAGGCTGCAGATGGCGGCCACGATGATCCATGCGGCGAACGCTGCGACCAGTGCGAGCGTGCGGCCCACAATGCGGCCGAGCATCACCGGCGACCGACCCACGCCGCTGGCCACCTGAATACCGAGCCACCCGCCGTCCGCGTCGCGATTGCCCGCACTCGACCCGAGTGATGCGGCGATCACCAGCCCGCCGATCACCTCAACGGCCAGCGTCCACGACCGCAGGGCGTCGGAGCGCAGCTGCCCGTCATCACCGAAGGCGAAGATGGTGCCGGCGACGATGAGCACCAGGCCGACGGCCACGGTGATGAAGAACCAGCGCCGCCGCACGAGCGCGCGGAATTCAGCCGATCCAATGACGGCAATCGCAGCGAGGGGGCTCACGCGGGCACCCCCTCTGCTAGCGCGATGCTCGCGCCGAGGAGGGCGGGCAACCCACCCGGGTCAGTTGATGCCGCGAGCACCGCGCAGCCGCGGTCGAGCGCCCGGCGGATTGCCGCCACGGTCTCGTCAAACTCCCAGGGGTCATCGAGCACCAGCAGGTCAGGCGTGCCGATGAGGGCGCAGGCCAGCGAGAGCTGACGGCTCTCCTCGATCTCCAGCAGCGGTGCCAGTTTGTTGGGGGCGGTAAAGCCGGCCTCCTCCATGGCTGCCGCGGCCTCGGCGGGGCCATGGCCCTTAAGCCGGGCCACCATGGTGGCCACCTCGCCGGCACGGATGCCGTAGGTGAAGGGCCACGACTGCGGCGCCCAGCCGATGCGCTGCAGTGCAGCGGGGGTGCCGGGGGCACTGCCGAACACGGTGATGTCGCCGCCGGGGCCGGCGAGGCCGAGTACGGCCCGGAGGACGGATGACTTGCCCGACCCATGGCCGCCGGTGAACAGCAGGCCCTTGCCCGGGGCGAGGTCGAACGTGACCCCGCTCACGGCCATCGCGGCGCCACGCTGATAGCGCACCTGTACATCGCGGGCGCGGATCACCGCGCCCGCGCCATCACCGGCGGGCGGGGTCAGCCCAGCTTCTCCAGCCGGATGGCCTCCTGCGGGCAGTCGTCAATGGCCTCACGGATCTGTGCGATGAGGGCGGGGTCAAGCACATCGTCGCTGGCCGACGACAGGTTGGTGTCGTCGTCCACCGTGAACACACCGGGCAGCCTGGCGATGCACACACGGGTGCCCATGCACAGGTCGTGGTCCACCAGCAGGCGGTACTTCTCGCCGTCGATCTCGATCTCTGCCATGTCAGCCCTCCCTGATGATCGCGAGCACCTCGTCACGCTTGCGCTCCATGTCGGCCTCAGACACGAGTGACTCGAGGTTGAGGCGGAGGAGCGGTTCGGTGTTCGAGGATCGCACGTTGAAGTGCCAGTCGTCGTACGAGACAGACAAACCGTCCACCTCGGCCTGACGGCCGTCGCCGTAGTGTGCCCGAAGGCGGTCGATCGCCGCACCGGCATCGGCAACGGTGGAGTTGATCTCGCCCGAGATGTGGTACTTCGCCCTGAGGGCAGCCACCATCTCCGACAGCGGCTGGTCGGACTGCGCGATGATCTGCAGCACCATCAGCGCCGGGATCAGGCCGGTGTCAGCGAACGAGAAATCGCGGAAGTAGTAGTGGCCGCTGACCTCGCCGGCGAAGATGGCGTCCACCTCGCGCATGCGGCGCTTGATGAAGGCGTGGCCCACGCGGAACTCATCCGGTCGCCCGCCGGCCTCGAGGATGGCGTCGCGCACGGCCCACGACGCGCGCAGGTCGTACACCACCGTCTGCGGCCCGTTGCGGTCGAGGATGTGGCGGGCCAGCAGGGCCGTGAGGAAGTCCCCGGCCACAAACCCGCCCTTCTCGTCGATGAAGAAGCAGCGGTCGGCGTCGCCATCCCAGGCGATTCCGAGGTCGGCCTTGTTCTCGACCACCGCGTTCTCGATGAACACGCGGTTCTCCTCGAGCAGCGGGTTGGGCTCGTGGTGGGGGAACCGCCCGTCCGGATCGAGGAAGAACGGCACGGCGTCGATGTCGATGTGCTCGAGCACCGGGGGCAGGTACACGCCCGCCATGCCGTTGGCGGCGTCCAGCACCACGCGCAGGCCGGTGATGGCCGATGGGTCGACGAACGTGAGGCAGCGATCGACGAAGCGTCGCAGCAGGTCGGGGTCATCACTCAGGGTGCCCGGGGTCGCTGCCGGGGCGGGCTCGCCCGCCATCGCCAGGCGCCCCACCTCGCCGATGCCCGTCTCACCCGACAGGGGCAGGGCACCGGCCGACACCATCTTCACGCCGGTGTACTGCGGCGGGTTGTGGCTGGCCGTGATGACGGCACCGGCGTCGTAGCCGCCCTCGTCAACCGCGAAATAGACCATCTCCGTTGCGGCAAGCCCCAGGGCGGTCACATCGGCGCCGGCCGACAGCGCGCCGCGGATGAAGGCGTCTGCCATGCCGGGCGAGGAAAGCCGCACGTCGTGGCCCACGGCCACGCGCTTTGCCCCGGTCACCGCGATGAAGGCACGGCCGATGCGCTTGCCGGCCTCTTCGTCGATCTCATCGCCGTAGAGCCCACGGATGTCGTAGGCCTTGAAGACTCCGGGAACGAGGGTCATGCGGCGAACCCGGGCAGGAGCAGGGCGTAGGTCTCTTCAAGGCTTTGCGGCATGACGCGGACATCTCCGGTGACTGGCATGAAATTGGTGTCGCCGGACCACCGGGGCACCACATGCAGGTGAAGGTGGTCGGCAATTCCGGCACCCGCGGCGGAACCCTGATTCATCCCGATGTTGAAGCCGTGCGGGTGCAGGGCGTCGTCAAGGGCGGTCTGGGCTGTGCGGGCGAGCTCCATCATCTCAGCCAGCGCCTCGGACGACAGGTCGGTGAGGCGGTCGAGGTGCGCGTGGGGGACGACCATCAGGTGTCCGCTGGCGTACGGGTAGGCGTTCATGATGACGAAGCAGTGCTCACCACGGGCCAGGATGAGCGCCTGCTGGTCGTCGCCGAGCGCCGGTAGATCGCAGAACACGCAGCGCGGTCCCTCGTACTCGTGGTCATTCTCGGCACTCACATACGCCATGCGCCACGGGGCCCACATCACCTGGCGCCCCGCCCCGGGGTCTACAGCCACTTGCGCCTGCGGACGTATGCGAGCACACCCACCGCAAGCACCACCATCAGCGCGAGCAGGAAGATGAGCGACCCAATGCCGTTGCGGGCAAAGGGCAGGTTGTCGATGTTCATGCCGTAGAAGCCCGTGATGAGCGTGAGCGGCAGCAGCACGGCAGACAGGATGGTGAGGAGCGCCAGCATGTCGTTGAGGCGGTGCGTGATGATCGACTCGTTGGTGGCTTCGAGGGCCTCGGCAACTTCCTTGTAGTTCTCAAGGGAGTCCCAGATGCGCTCGTTCTTGTCGACGATGTCGTCGAAGTACAGCTCCAGGTCTTCGGGCGCATACCGCTGCACGGCGCGCTCGAGCATGCGCAGGGTGGGGCGCTGCGGCTTGATGACCT
>CAIPNN010000241.1 GCA_903866425.1 uncultured Actinomycetes bacterium | reverse complement strand
GTGTAGTAGCCCGCATCCGCCATGACCTGCGCGATGTTGGGGAGCGGGTTCGACTCGGTCTGACCAACCGACTGTGCCGCAGCGGCCGACGGGAACGGCAGGTCCACCTGCGGGTAGTTCGCCCCGTACATGTCGGTCTCGAGGGTGTACTTCACGCCGGTCTGTGCGGGGAAGCGACCCGAGAAGAAGGTGGAACGCGCCGGCGAGCACATGCACGCATTGGTGGTGGCGTTGGTGAACGTGAGCCCGTTCTTCTGGAGCATCGTGAGCCCCGGCAGGTTCTTCTCAGACCACCCCGGTGGGAAGTGCTGGATGTAGCGCTCCTGGTCGGTCATGAAGATGATCATGTTCATGTCGGCCGGGTTGCCGCTGGGCGCGGGTGACGTTGCCTGCGACGAGGTCTTCGCCGATGCAGCGCTCGCGCCGAGGTAGAGGGAACCGGCTGCCGCTGCGCCTGCCTGCAGAAAGCGCTTGCGGGACAGGCCGCTTGACGTACTGGGGGTTTCGTGTGAGTCGCTCATGCGGATAACCCTACGCCCCGCGACCACTGCACTTGCCGGTGACGGGTTGCATCGCGGAGGCAGGCCCCGCGCGCGCGCCTAGTACTTGCCGGTGCGGGTGCCGGCGCGCCCGCCCGCGTCGCTCCGCAGTTGCGCCTCGCTCGGCGGGTTGAGCGCCAGCAGCTCAGGCAGGGTGACGGCCTTGAAGCCACGCCGGCGGATCTCCGGCAGCAGGCGGTTGACCGCCTTGATGGTCTGCCCGCGGTTCTCGTGCAACAGGATGATGGATCCCGGGGTGATGTATTGGGCGCTGCGGCTGAGGATCTCGGTCCACGGCGCCCCCAGCGAGTCGCGGGAGTCCTGTGTCCACATCACCTGCACCATGTTGTGCTGGTTCACCCAGTCGCTCACGGCATTGGTACCTGCGCCGTACGGCGGGCGGAACAGGCGCACGGCCTTGTGCGTGATCTGCTCCGACCTGGTCACGCTCCGGGACACCTCCTGAATCTGTGCGCCGGTGCTCAGCCCGGGCAGGTAGTGGTGCGACCACGTGTGATCGCCCAGTGCCTGCTGGCTGGCCTCGCGCTTCAGGGTGTCCTGCCACTTGTCGAGGTTCTTGCCATTGGTGAAGAACGTGGCGCGGAACCCGTACTTGCGCATCTCGTTCATCACCTTGACGGTGTACGGGCCGGGCCCGTCGTCGAACGTGAGCGCCACGTAGCGCTTCTGGTTGCCCGCCCGGTAGATGGGCACACCCACCTTGGCCACGCGGTCAATCGCGGCCTGCTGCTGCTCGGGCGTCGGCATGGGGTCCGAGGGCATGGGGGTGCTCGCCAGCGCCGGCGTGGCGGCCAGGGCGATCACGCCGCCGGCAATCACGAGTCGCACGGGTCGGATAATCATGGCGCGTAGTCAATCACGGGGCGCTGCGGTCACGGTCGCGTCGTGCCCGTCGGGAACCGGCGCCGTGGATCGCGCTGTTACCCTCGGCGCGTGGCGGATTTCCAGCTTGTGATCGATGAGGAACCCCGAGGGCGCGGGGCGAAGTGGCACCGGGCACTCCTCGGTCGACGACTGCTGTTCGCCGTGCTTCTGGCGGCCGTCGAGGCAGTGGTGCTGCTGGTGCTGCGCCCATCGCTGCTCTGGGTGATTCTGGGCGGCGCCATCGTGCTTGCCGCCTGTGCCGGACTGCTGGGCCGCGTGCCACCAGGCCTCGCACGCGATGCCCTCATCATCATCGGCGGTGCACAGGCCATTCTCATCGCCATCCCGCTGGCCATCGGGTTCGGCATTCTCGTTGCCGTCGTGGTGGGCATCATGCTCATCGCGGGCATCGTGTTCGTGGCCTTCGCGAGGAAGAACTGATGTTCATTCACGCGACCCCCCCGGTCGCGCAACTGGCCGCGCCGGCCCACGTGTCGTCGGTGCGGGCGCCGATGCAGGTGGATCCCGACACCGCCACGCTCACGGCGCAGCCATACCTCCGGCTCATCAGGTGGGTTGGCGTCAACTCACCCATCAACGTGCCCAAGGTGGCGGTGCTCGACACGGGCATCCAGCAGGGCGCGGCTGGCCTGCAGGGCCGCATTGACTCGGGCTGGGCCACGTCATTCGTGAGCGGTGGCAACGCGCTGGTCGACCCTGAGGGGCATGGCACCCACGTGGCCGGGATCGTCGCCGCCGTCGCCTCGGGCACATCCACGCGACCCGGTGTGTCGATTCTCCCCGTGCAGATTGCCGATGCCCAGGGCAGCACGTCCGCGCAGGCGGTGGCATCGGGCATTCGGTACGCCGTGTCGCGCGGTGCCAAGGTCATCAACCTCAGCCTTCAGGGTGCCGGGTACTCAAAGGTGGAGCAGTCGGCCATCGATGACGCCACGCGCGCAGGTGCGCTGGTCATTGCGGCATCGGGCAACACGGGCACCGATGCCAAGGAGTATCCGGGCGCCTATCGCCACGTGCTCGCCGTCGGCGCCGTTGACCCATCCGGGAAGCCACTGCCCGGTTCCACGCGCGGGCTGCAGGTGGCCGTGGCCGCGCCGGGCCAGGACATCGTGTCGAGCAGCCGCGACCTGAATGCCCGATTTGAGACCCGGAGCGGCACCTCGATGGCCGCGGCCGTGGTCAGCGGCGTGGCGGCGCGCATTCTGGCCGCCCGGCCCACCCTGAGCCCGGCCCAGGTCACCGATCTCATCATGTCGTCGGGCAGCAACCCGGCGTCGGCCGTTGATCGCGCGCGCGGCACCGGTGTGGTCAATCTGGTGAAGGCACTTCGCACCCGCACCCCGCTGCCCGATGGGCCCGAGCCCGACGACGATCCGCCCAACGCGCGGCTGCTTCCCGCGCTCATCGCCAAGGGGCAGACCCAGGGCGAGCGGTACGGCCGTCTTCGCACGTGGGCCGATCTGCGCGACGACGCGGTGGTGCGTCTTGAGGCCGGGCAGGTGCTGAGGGCCGAGGCCACCGTCAGCGGCAAGGCCGATGTCGACCTGTACGTGTGGCGACCCGGTGCCCCCGCCATCAAGAGCGACACCACGTTCCCGCGGAAGTGGCTGGCCATGGGAGCGGTCAATCGCGGCAGCGTCGAAAGCCTGACGTATCGCGCGTCGCAGCCGGGCGATTATGTGCTTGAGGTACGTCTGGCGGGCGCGCAGCGCATCATCCGCCCGAGTTACCACCTGCAGGTGACGGTCTCCTGAGCGCAGGCCGGCGTTGCACAAACGCCATTTGCGCTGGAAGCGCGCACGTAAATGGGCCATTCTTGGCCGGTGACCACCACCACCGGAGCCGAGTCGCGCGACCTCACTGACCCGCGGCTCTACGTCAATCGCGAGCTGTCGTGGCTCGACTTCAACTCACGCGTGCTCGAACTCGCCGAGGATGAGTCGCAGCCACTGCTCGAGCGGGCCAAGTTTCTGGCCATCTTCTCGAGCAACCTCGACGAGTTCTTCATGGTGCGCGTGGCGAGCGTGCTCGACGCCATCGAGGCCGGCCGCCCCTCGAGCACCCCCGACCAACTGCCCCGCGAAGAGGTGATGGCGCGCATCCGCCAGCGGGTGCTCGAACTCATTCAGCGCCAGGCGGCGTGCTGGCGCGACTCCGTGCGCCCGGCCCTTGCGGGCGAGGGCATCGTGGTGACGAACCTCGAGGATCTGTCGGCAGAGGACCGCGCCGACATCGACGGCCGCTTCGCCCGCGAGGTGGCCCCCGTGCTCATTCCGCTGGCCGTGGGCCCCGGGCTGCCATTCCCGTACATCAGTGGCCTGGCGCTCAACCTCGGCCTCGACGTGCACGACCCGCGCACGGGCGAGTCGCGCTTTGCGCGCATCAAGGTGCCCAAGATGGTGCCCCGCCTCCTGCGCGCGGGCACCGCACTGGTGCCGGTGGAGCAGATCATCGCGGCCAACCTCGACGATTTCTTCCCGGGCATGGAGATTCGCCGCCGGGTGTTCTTCCGCGTCACGCGCGATGCCGACTTCAGCATCAGCGACGAGGCCGACGACCTGCTGAACGCCGTGGAGCGCGAGCTCAGCCGTCGACGGTTCGGTGGCCCGGTGCGTCTTGAGGTGGAGGCCGCCAGCAGTCAGACCCTGCTCGAGGAGATCAAGGCCGGCCTCGGGGTGGACGACCCGGACGTGTACCCCATCTCTGCACTCCTCGATCTCACGTGCCTGTGGCAGGTGGTGGGCATTGACCGCCCCGACCTGAAGGACCCGCCCTGGGAACCGCGGCAGCCCGCCCGCTTGCTTGATGGTGCCGACGAGGCGGGCATCTTCAGCGAGATCCGCCGCGGCGACATCCTCGTGCACCACCCGTACGACTCATTCGAGGCAAGTGTTGCCCGATTCGTGCGCGAGGCGTCAGAAGACCCCGACGTGGTGACCATCGAGCAGACCCTCTACCGCACCTCGGGCGACACGCCCATCGTGCCCGCCCTCATCCGTGCCGCAGAGCGTGGCAAGGGCACCGTGTGCCTTGTGGAATTGAAAGCCCGCTTCGACGAGGAGCGCAACATCCGCTGGGCGAAGGCGCTCGAGCGCGCCGGCGTGCATGTGGTGTACGGCCTGCCCGGTCTCAAGACGCATGCCAAGTTGTGTCTGGTGGTGCGACGCGAGGGCAACCGTCTGCGCCGGTACGCACATATCGGCACGGGCAACTATCACCCCACCACGGCGCGGCTGTACACGGATATCGGGCTCTTCACCTGTCGCGAGGAGGTGGTCGACGACGTCGCCGACCTCGTCAACTACCTCACCGGCTTCTCGCAGGCGCCGGAGTACCGCACTGCACTGGTGGCGCCCGAGCATCTGCGCGACAAGATGATCGACCAGATCGAGTGGGTGACCAGTGGCCAGGCGGAGGGGCGCCCGGGACACATCCGGATGAAGCTCAACTCGATGATCGACGGACCGCTCACCCGGGCGCTCTTCCATGCGTCTCAGGCCGGGGTGCAGATCGAATTGCTCGTCCGCGGCATCTGTGGCTTCCTGCCCGGCGTCGTCGGCGTGAGCGAGAACATCCGCGTCACGTCCGTGGTGGGGCGCTTCCTCGAGCACTCGCGGGTGTTCGCGTTCGACAGCGGCGATGAGCGCCGCGTCCTCATGGGGTCGGCCGACTTCATGGCGCGCAACCTCGACGACCGCGTGGAACTCATCACGCCCATCATGGATCCTGTGGTGGCTGACGATCTGGTCGCCCTGCTCGACGTGATGCTCTCCGATACGTCCAACGCGTGGGTGCTGCACCCCGATGGGGCGTGGACGCGGCGCCACCCCGCAGAAGGAGTGACGCCGTTCAGCAGCCAAGTGGCGTTGATGGATCAGGCAGCCCCGCGGCCCGTCGCAAGCCCGCGTGACGACGCCTGATCTGCATCGCCGCGATATGGTGGTGCACGTGACCACTGAGAACACTCCCGAAACCGAGGCGCCCATGTGGACACCGGCTGAGAAGCCTGTGTTCAACTCGCCCGCCGCCGACCTCAACCAGCTGCGCAACGAGGCCAAGCGCATCGCCGATGCGGCACCCGGCCAGCCTGTGCACGATGCCGTGCTGGCCCGCGCCCGTGCGCTCGCCGCCGCGCTCGACCACGACTTGGGGCTGCCGGAGCGCTCTGAGGGCCTCTCATACGCCGACCTGGCCGTGCTGCTGTCGCAGTCGCGGTAGTCCTCTGGTGGACGGCCGCGTGAGCAACGCGTTCCGGAGGGTGTGGAGTCTCACTGTGGCCGTGACGGCACGGGTGGCCCGGCATGGGCAGATGGCCCGCGCCAGCCAGTTCGCGTACGTGTCGTTTCTCGCGTCCATTCCTTTTGTCTTCGTACTTGTGGCGGTGCTGGGCCTCGTGGCCACACCCGCCGACTACGCGGAGCTGATCAATCGGGCGCGCGGGACCATTCCCGATCAGCTGGCCGACTTCCTGGACGGTCTGCTCAAGTCGGCATCGGCCAGCACATCGCAGTCGG
>CAIPNN010000240.1 GCA_903866425.1 uncultured Actinomycetes bacterium | reverse complement strand
CGCCTGTGGACCCGAAACCCCTCTGGTGGCCCGGCGTCACGCTGGAAGGCATCAACGCCCTCGCGCAGGGCACCTTGATCAGCCACCTCGAGATCCGCCTCACCGAGCTCGGGCCGGATTTCCTGCGCGGTACGATGCCGGTGGACGAACGGACCGTGCAGCCCATGCGTATCCTGCACGGCGGCGCCTCCGTGGTGCTCGCCGAGACCCTCGCAAGCCTGGCCGCGAACTGCTCGGTCGATCCCACACGCTTCACCGTTGTCGGCCAAGAGAGCAACGCCAACCACGTCCGCGCGGCGCGTGAGGGCAGCATGGTTGAAGGCATCAGCCGCCCCCTGCACCTCGGCGGTCGCAGCCAAGTTTGGTCCATCGAGATCGTCAACGCGGCGCGGCAGCTCGTCTGCGTGTCGCGCATCACCCTGGCGGTGCTCCAACGCCCCGCCCGCGAGAGGTTATCGCCATGACCGATCCTGTCCCGTCGACCGCGCCCGGTAGCGACCGTGCGCCGGATCCCTCGCTCATCAGCTACACACACATCATCTACGCGTTGCACGCGTTGTCGGTGGTGATCGCGCTCACCAGTGCCGCCACGGTCATCGGCAGCTTCATCTTCGGCCTGCCCTCCATCGTCGCTGTGGTGATGAACTACATGCGCCGCAAGGACGCCGTCGGCACCTGGATCGACTCGCACTTCCGGTGGCAGATCCGCACGTTCTGGGGCGCTGCGTGGTCGACGCTGCTGGTCGGCATCATCTCCGCACCGCTCGTGCTTGCGCTGGGGCTCGGCATCGTCACCTTCTTCGTCGGCATCGCGCTCATCAGCGTCTGGCTCATCTACCGCGTGATCCGCGGCTGGCTCGCCCTGCGCGACGGCCAACCGATGCCGGCATGAACGCCCGTTCGGACAACAGCATCCACCGGTGCGCGGCGCTCGCGACGGCTGCGGCGCTGCTGCTGGCGGGCTGCGGACAGACCGGACCCCTCCGTCTGCCCGCACGCAGTGAGGTCGTGGTCCGTCCGGCGGCCGAACCCGCGCCGCTACGGTCTATCCTCGGAACGGCACCCTCGGCAAGGATGGTGCAGCCGCCATGACCATCGATCACCCGGTGCGTGGACTCTCGGTCCGCAGGTTATAATCTGCGTCGTTAGTCGCTCACCCCCAAGCATAAGGAACTTGTCATGAACAACCCGAAGCTCACCCGTCGTCAGGTCCTGGGCGCCACCGTTCTCGGTCTGTCTGCCACCCCGGTCGTGGTCGAAACCGCCTTCGCGCAAGCGAAACCCGCGGCTGCATCGGCTGCGCTGCCCGTGTTGAGCCCCACCGATCCCACCGCCAAGGCGCTCGGCTACGTCGAAGACGCCACGAAGGTCGACCCGAAAACGAACCCGAACTTCAAGGCGGGCCAGCATTGCGGCAACTGTCTGCAGTGGGCTGACAAGAACCGCAAGGCGCCGCTCGCCAAGTGCAACCTCTTCCCGGGCAAACAGGTGAAGAACATGGGTTGGTGCAAGGTCTGGGTCAAGGCGCCGGGAACCTGATCCCGCGCTGACGCCAGCCGACGCTGATAGACACATGACACGACCCCGGGCAGTGGCCTCCCGCGCGCTGCCCGGCGCTCGTGGACCGTTCTGGTCGAGGGTCCATGCGCTCGCCGCGCTCGCCGCGCTCGCCGCCCTCACCGTGTCGACGGGCTGCACGCCCTCCCCACCACCCGCGCCCTTCAACGCCACCGAAGTCTCGGGCATCGACTACGGTCGCGGCCTCGTCATCGCCGACGATGCCGGCCAACCCCGCCGGCTCGAGGACTTCCGCGACCAGGTCACGCTGGTCTTCTTCGGCTTCACCGCCTGCCCCGATGTCTGCCCGACGACGCTCGCCCGTTTGCGCCAGGCGCGCGCCGCGCTCGGCCCCGACGCCGAGCGTGTGCAGGTGTTGCTGGTGTCGGTGGACCCCGAGCGCGACACCGCGGAGCGGCTGCAAGCCTATGTCCGCAGCTTCGAACCCTCGTTCAAGGCGTTGCGCCCGGAGCCCAAAGAATTAGAGGCCGTCATCAAGGCCTTCCATGCGATCGCCGTCAAGGTCCCGACGCCAGACGGCCGCGACTACACCATCGACCACTCGGCCGTGATCTATGTCTACGACCGCAGCAATCGGCTGCGCTTG
>CAIPNN010000239.1 GCA_903866425.1 uncultured Actinomycetes bacterium | reverse complement strand
CGCCGTCGTCCAGCAGTCCCTCCGCCTCATCGCGCAGCACGGTGCAGGCGATGCGATAGGGGATCCAGTTGTCGCGCTCGTAGCTGGCCTCGAAGCGATGCACCGTTACGCTATAGAACCAGCTCCCCCAGGAGAGCGGCCAGGTGCGCCCGCCGGCGCGCATCAGGTCCATGGCGCGCGCCCGGGCGGCGGCATCCTCGCCGGAGAACACGCCCTGCCAGGTGATATCGGCATCGTCGCGGCCCAGCGCATCGATCACGCGCCGCCCGCCGGGCAGCCGGTGCACGGCCAGGCGCTGCCGCCCACCCCAGAAAACTCGCGCCGGCAGCTCGAACGCCTCCAGCAGCACCGGCCCGATCAGCAGGTACTCGGACATCTCGCACTCCTGTGTCTGTGTGTCGGGCCGGCGGCGCTACCGCGTATGGCCCCGCGCGTCGTCTGCCTCGGGTGGCGCCTGCGTCACCGTCAGGACCAGTCTCGCCAGCGGCGACCGGTTTATCGGGCCGATGCCGCCCGGCCCGGCTCGGTCGAGAGGCTCACCGCCAATCCCGGCACCTCGAACGGCCGCACGTTCACGCCAAGCGCGGCCGGCACGTGAACCGAGAGGTGCTGCGGGCCCAGCCAGGCGATGGCCACAGGCCGCCGGGCGAGGTCGGTTTCAGAAACACGAACCACGTCGCGCGCGATCGCAGCTTCGCCGGCCGTAACCTCAACGACAGTGAAGATCACCGTCACGAACCAGCCATCGCCGCAGGCCTCGTTCCGCCAGTTGGCCTGGGCACTGCCGTTCGGCGCAGCAACGGGTTCGCCCCGGTCGAACACCTCGCACGGCGGCGGGTCGCCGTGCCACCACGCGGCCAGAATGCCGAGCACAAGCCCCAGCACCAGGCCGATGCCCCCCTTCAGCACGTGTCGCTCGCCGTGCCGGCACGGGCCGGATCGTGCGACGCCGAAGGCCCCCCGCTCAGAACGCGCAAGGACAAAGCGGCCGGCAATGCCCGATGTAGCCGGGCCGCGCGCGGTTCCGTGAGCCGGATCTCCAACTCCGCCCCCCCAGACCATGCCATCAACACTGCGGGCCGCAGCATATGGGTCTCCCACACCGTCAGCACGGTGGCATCCTCGCCGCCTCCCGCACCGGCTGCGGCGGACACAACATCGACCGCCACGACCTCCACCCGCGTGCGGACGACCGTGGAGAAGATGCTCTCCACACAGGCTTCCTTCACCGTCAGCGCCGTGAATGCGCCGTCGGGCGAGGCCAGCGGCAGCGATATCTCCAGAATCTCACATTCCAGCCAACTCGGGCGCACGTACCAGAGAAAAAGCGACCACAGCAGCCAGAGCACGGCCCCCACGCAGATGACGGCTCACGCGATGCGGAGGAATTGCCGCGTGCCACCGCTACCGCACATGGGCCCGCGCATCGTCGGCCCCCGGTGGCGCCTGCGTCACCGTGAGGATGAGTCCCGGCAGCGGTGGAGGGGAAAGCGTCACCCCCGTCCAGGCGCTGAGGGACACGTGCAGCGCGCCCGGTCCGGTCCAGGCTACCGTTGCGTCTCCGCGCTTCCCGCCGGACCACTCCCATGAGGCAAGGAGGGTGCGGTTCTCCAGTGCAGCGGTGCGCCACGCTTCAAGCCGGGTTTGGAGATAAGTGAACAGCAATCCGGTTTCACACACCTCGTGCT
>CAIPNN010000238.1 GCA_903866425.1 uncultured Actinomycetes bacterium | reverse complement strand
TTGGACGCCAGGATTGGCAGCAGGCCTTTGCGAGCCTCGTGGACGCGGTGACCGCCGCCACCGACCGCAACACCAAGGACGACCTGCGCAAGATGCTCATCGGGCAGTTCCGCGAACTGGGGGACACCCACCCGCTCGTGCCCGAGTACCGCAAGCGCCTCGCGCGCGCCATCAACTAACCCGGAGAACCCTGTGGAAGTCCGTGCCTACGACGACGCCGTGCCCTTCATCACCACCGACGGCAGCACCATCAAGTCGCTGCTCGACCTGTCGGTGGCCCCGGTGGCCAACCACAGCCTGGCCGAGGCCTCGCTGCCTGCAGGGGGCCAGACCGAGCGCCATCACCACAAGGTGAGCGAGGAGATCTACTACCTGCTCGACGGTGAGGGCCTCATGGAGATTGACGGCGAGGAGCGCACGGTCACCGTGGGCGACGCCGTGCTCATCCCGGTTGGCACCTGGCATCAGATCACCAATACCGGATCAGGCGACCTGCGGTTTCTGTGCACGTGCTCGCCGCCGTGGTCGGCGGAGGACACCTACTTCACCGACTGACCTGAGGTACGCGATGCCAGACGTCAAGACCAATCGCGCATGGAAGATCGCGACAGGCGTGCTGGGCCTCGTCGCGATCGCCGCAATCGTGTGGGCCGTCGTGGCAATGACCAGCAACCAGCACGGCGGCGGGGCGACGCATGGCGGCGCCATGCAGAGCGAGAGCGCCATGGCGATGGACGATCAGGCGTTCATCGAGATGATGGTGCCGCATCACGAGATGGCCGTTGACATGGCCAAGGTGGAACTGGCGCGCGGCACCGACCCCCAGACCAAGGCCCTGGCGACCAAGGTGATCGCTGAGCAGGCGAAGGAGATCGCGCAGATGAAGGCCTGGTACAAGGCCTGGTACGGCACCGATGTGCCGGAAATGCCCATGTCGGGCGACATGGCGATGATGGGCATGAACATGGACATGGATGCGCTGCGGTCAACCAGTGAGCCCGACCGCATGTTCCTGACCATGATGCTTCCGCATCATGCGGGGGCGGTCATCATGGCCAGCAACGCGATGACCACGTCACAGCGTGCGCAGCTAATTGCCCTCGAGAAGAAGATCGTCGCGTCGCAGAGCGCGGAGATGGGCCAGATGCAGCAGATGCGCCAGCGCCTCGCTCCGCCGCTGGGCTAGCCGGCGCGCTGCTGGTCAGCCCGCGACCGGCTCGGCGGGCACGTGGACCGGCTCGGGCTGGGTTTCGTCCTGTACCGATGCCACGCGATCCCACGACCTGAGTGCGGGCCGCACCACAAGGAACCACGTGAGGATGGCCGACAGCGCCAGCAGCACCAGCGCGTAGACGGCCGCGTCCTCGTACAGCGCCACCTCAGCCGCACTCCACACGCGGGTGGCGAGGGTGCTGAAGCCCGGGGGTGACAGCAGCAGGGTGGCCGGCAGTTCTTTCATCGTGGAGAGCAACACAAGGCCCGCACCCGCGGCGATGCCAGGCCACATGAGCGGCCACTCCACCGACGCGAACCGGCGTGTCCGGTTGCTCCCGAGGCTCCGCGCGGCGTCCTCGAGCCGCGGCGGAATTGCCGCCACCGCCGTCTGCGTTGCGCCCAGTGCCAGTGCGCCGTGGTGCACCAGGTAGGCGAGGATGAGCAGGGGCAGGGTTTGGTACAGCGCGCCCACGGGGCCGGGTGCGTTGAGGGTCCAGAACACGAATGCCAGCGCCGTCACCAGGCCGGGCAGCGCGAAGCCTCCCACCACGGTGCCGGCGATGGCCTCACCGAGACGGCCCGGCCGCCGCACCGTGCGGTATGCGATTGGCAGCACCACCAGCACGGCCACGATGGCCGTGGCGATGCTCACCCCGGCGGTGCTGCCGAGCGGGCCAAGAATGAGCGACGGGTCGTTGATGACCGAGTTCGATCGGTCGTTGCCCTGCACCGCGCCGCGGATGGCCCAGAACAGCAGCACGCCAATGGGCACGATGAGCGAGAGGGCCACCAGCAGCCCGAGCAGGGTGATGGCCAGTGCCTTCAGGCGTCCGAGCGGCACGGTGAGCGGGGTGCGAAGGCGCTGGGTCTCCCGCAGCCCCACGCGCGATGCGCGGCGTTCAAAGGCCACGACCACCACGGCCATCACGCCGAGCACGAGGCTCAGCGCCACCGACACCGACGGATCGAGCAGGCGGTTGGCGTAGATCATGCGGGTGAGGGTGTCGTAGCGCAGCAACTGCACCGCACCGAAGTCGCTGATCACGTACAGGAACACCAGCAGTGCACCGGCGGCGATGGCCGCGCGTGCCTGCGGCACCACGACGGTCAGGAACACCGCGAACGGCCGGCGCCCCAGCAGCCGCGCCGACTCCTCGGTTGCCGGCGGCATTGTGCGAAGACGTGCCATCACCGGCAGGAACACGTAGGGGTAGGTGAGCAGTGTGAGCACGCCGTACGCGCCCCAGAACCCGCTCACGCTCGGCAGCGGCACCGCGTTACCGAGCAACTGCGACAAAAGGCCGCCGGGCGAGAACGCGGCGATCAGCGCAACGGCGCCCACAAAGGAGGGCATGACCAGGGGCAGGCACAGGAGCAGGGCCCAGCTGCGGCGCCCCCACAGGTCGGTGCGGGCCACCATCCAGGCCGCCCCGGTGCCGATGATCCCTGCGGTGATTGCCACGGATGTGCCGAGCAGCAGCGACCGGAATGCCGGTGCGATGGTGTCGCCATCAGTGAGTGCGGCCCAGAGGCCGCTGAGATCGCCCGCATTGCGGACGATGAGGTAGATGAACGGGAGCGCAAACGGTACGGCGAGCACCACGGCGAGTGCCGTGGTGCTCATGCCGCGCCTGGGTGCGCTACCCGCCGATGCCGCTCCCCTGAATCAGCTTGGCCGTCTGCCTCAGGTCGGTGAGCCCGGAGAGGTCGTACGTCGGGTACGCGAGTTCCGAGAGCGAGGGCTGGCCGGTGGCCTGCTTCACGCCCGGCACCACCGGGTACTCGCCCTCTTCGGCGACGAACATGGCCTGGCCCGCGGGCGAGAGCATGTAGTTGATGAGTGCGACCGCGTCGGCGTTGTTGGCTGCCGGGGCGGGGATGGCTGCGGTCGACACCAGGAAGAGCGACCCGGGGTCAGTGCCGGGGAAGCGGTACACCTTCACCGGTGCGTTCGGGTCCTTCTCGATGATCTCGTTGAAGTAGTAGTGGTTGACCAGCCCGAACGGGATCTCGCCACGGGCCACCGCGTCGGCGATGGCGTCGTTCTTGGCGTAGGCCTTGGCCCCGTTGGCAGCCAGACCCTCCAGCCACGCCTTGGTCTTCTGCTCACCCGACAGCTGGGTCATGGCGGTCACGAAGTCCTGGAACGACGAGTTGCTCGGCGCCACTGCCACCTTGCCCTCGTACTGCGGCTTCACCAGGTCGAACACCGACTTCGGCAGGTCGCTCTGCGTCACCAGGTCGGTGTTGTAAATCAGCACGCGCTGGCGGCCCGTCACACCCACCCAGGTGCCGTCATCGGCGCGGAACGTGGCGGGCACCTTGTCGAGCGTTGCCTGCGGCAGGGTGGAGAGCAGCTTCGACTGATCGAGGTACACCATGGCACCGGGGCTCTGCGCCAGGAACACCTGCGCGGGGGTCTTGTCGCCCTCCTCGCCGATGAGCAGGCCGAGGTCAACCGAATCGCCGTAGCGCACGTCGACCGTGACGCCGGTCTTCTTGGTGAAGGCCGCGAGGGCAGGCCCCACGTATTCCTCGCTGCGCCCCGAGTACACCACCAGCGACGAGCCGTCGCCGGCCCCCGAGGTGGATGTGGACGTGGACGACGATGATCCGCAGCCCGCGAAGGCGAACACTGCGACGAGGGAGACAATGACTGCGCCGATGGCGGCGCGAAGGCGTGCGTGCACGTTCACTCCGATGATCTGTCTGGCTGAACGTTACGCACTCTATCGGTAATACTCATTGACAATAGAAGTGCACGCGCAAGATCAGACAGTTGTCAGTGGCTCCGCTCGTTCGAACGCCACGCTCGGCTCGCCCACGTACTCAAGGCTGATGCGGTCGCCGGCGCCCCATCCGGGGTGCCCCATCACGCGGCAGCGAACGGGGCAACCCCGGCTGCTTGCCACGATCACGGCATCGTGGCCGTAGTACTCAATGCGCTCCACCACCGCGTCGTCGCCCTGGCACGCGGCGATGCACTCGGGGCGCACCACCACCTCGACGTCCCCATGTGCGGTACGTGCCAGCGGCACACGGCCCACGGGCGTCTCGGCCATGTCGCCCACGGCGGTGGCGGGCAGGAAGTTGGCATCACCCACAAACTTGGCAACGGCGCGCGACGACGGCCGCTCGTAGAGGTCGGCGGGCGTCCCCACTTGTGCGATACGCCCCTCAAGCATGAGCGCGACCTGATCGCCGATGAGGAATGCCTCTTCCTGATCGTGCGTGACGAACACGGCAGTGGCACCGGCTGCGGCCAGCAGGCGGCGCACCTCGCCGCGAAGCTCTGCGCGCAGTGGTGCATCGAGGGCCGAGAACGGCTCGTCGAGCAGCATCAGCGAGGGCTCAACGGCAAGCGCGCGGGCAAGCGCCACCCGCTGCTGCTGGCCGCCTGAGAGCGTGGATGGCAGGCGGTCCGCGGTGCCGGTGAGGCCCACAAGTGCGAGGGCGCGCTCCACGCGCGGCCCCTTGCGTTCGGCGCGTGGCAGGCCGTAGCCCACGTTGCCGCCAACCGTGCGGTTCGGGAACAGCGCGGGCTCCTGAAAGACCATGCCGATGCGCCGCTTCTCGGGCGACACGAAGCAATCGGGGCCCGACAGCGTGAAGTTGTCTTCCACGATGAGTCCGGCGTCGGGACGATCGAGGCCTGCGATGCAGCGCAGCAGGGTGGTCTTGCCACAGCCCGAGGGCCCAAGCAGCGCGAGCACCGTTCCCGCCGGCACATCGAGGTTGATGCCCCGCAGCACCGGGTTGCCACCGAGCACGCGCTCCACGCCGCGGACGGTCAGCGCGGAGCCACGCGGATCGCTCCGTGTGGGCACGGCGGGGCACATCTCTGCGTGTGGCGGAAGGTTCTCCATGCGGTGAATGTCACGGTATCGCCCGAACGCTGTATCGGCAATGCGTATGGCCCAAAGAGCGACGACTATCCTCCCCACTTGGAAAGGGAGGGCGCATGGCCACAGGGGCAAGCAGTGACATCGCAGTGCGGGCGGAGGGGCTCGGTCGGCGCTACGGCGATGGCGAGGCCGCAATCGACGCGCTTGCGGAGGTGTCGGTGGACTTCCCCAAGGGGCAGTTCGCCGCGGTCATGGGTCCGTCCGGATCCGGCAAGTCCACCCTGTTGCACTGCCTGGCGGGGCTCGACGTACCCACGTCGGGTGAGGTGATCATCGACGGCACGGTGCTCGGGCGCCTGAACGACCGCGACCTGACGGTGCTGCGCCGCACGGCGATCGGGTTCATCTTTCAGTCGTTCAACCTGCTGCCCATGCTCACGGCGCGCGAGAACGTGGAACTGCCTCTGCGCATCGCGGGGCGCACCGACGCCGCGCGCGTTGACGAGGTGCTTCGCGAGGTGGGCCTCACCGACCGGGCAACGCACAAGCCTGCAGAGCTGTCGGGTGGCCAGCAGCAGCGGGTGGCAATCGCTCGCGCGCTGGTGAGCCGGCCCACGGTCATCTTCGCCGACGAGCCCACCGGCAACCTCGACTCCGCGAGTGGCCACGAGATTCTCGATCTGCTGCGCGCGGCGGTGGATGAGGATGGCCGCACGGTGGTGATGGTGACGCACGATCCGCGTGCCGCCACCATCGCCGACCGGGTGCTCAT
>CAIPNN010000237.1 GCA_903866425.1 uncultured Actinomycetes bacterium | reverse complement strand
ACTTGAGCACCATGGTGGTTTTCATTGGAAGCGCAGGTGAGGTGATGAGATCACCCAGTTGCTCATTCGACATCGCAATGTCCACTGCCACCGGAGAAAGGAGTGATGGCCGGTGGGTATTTGTCCTCGGCCGGAATGCGTAGGTTGGCGGAGCTGATGACCGGCGAGTCACTGGTGGTGTTCGGTGACGACGCGGGCGCACTGGCCGCGGCGGCGCGGGCCGCGGGCGTCGATGACATGCGCATTGCCCCGCGCCTCGCGACCCTTGAGGACCTCTTCATCGCCGCCACCGGGCACGTGCTCCGCGACGACGAAACGGCCTCACCCGCCGGTCTCTAGGCCGCGGCGGGAGGCTCCTCGGCATCCGCTGCAAACCGCGCCCAGGGCGCGGGGCGCCCGAAGGTGGATGCCAGCCACACACCGACGCCGTAGAGGATGATCTGCGGAATCATCAGCATGACCATGCTCACCGGGTCGCCGCCCGGAAGAATGGCCGCGACGAAGGCGATGACCACCAGCGCGATACGCCAGTGGCTTCGGAACTGCTGCGCGCTCACGAGGCCCAGGCGTGCGAGCACCACCATGGCGATGGGCAGCTCAAACACGATGCCGCCGGCCAGCATCATCGTCAGCGCAAACGAGAAGTACTCATCGGCACGGAGCGCAATCTGGAAATCGCCCTGGCCGAACCCCAAGAGCCACTGCAGGGCCACGGGCAGCACCAGGAAGTACGCGAACACCACGCCGCCCAGGAAAAGGGCGGACACGCCTCCGACGATCACGAGCATTCGGCGGCGCGTCTGCACCTGAACAGCGGGCACGATGAAGGCATACAGCTGGTACAGCAGCACGGGCAGCGTCACCAGCACCGCTGCGCCCATCACCACCTTCAGGATGACCAGAAATGGCTCGGTGGGCGACAGCGCCAGCAACTTGCGGTACTCGGGCGACAGCGGATCGAGCAGAAGGCCGAGAAGCCAGCCGTTGAAGACGTACAGCGCCGCGAAGGCGACGGCCAGTGTGGCCACGCAGATGAACAGCCGGGTACGGAGTTCGGAGAGGTGCTCGAAAACGGAGAGGCGATCCTCCGGTGCGACACGCCGAACCCCACGACGGCCCGTACCCATCCGGCCGGTTTCCTACTTGTCGGCGGCGTGCGGCGCCGTCGGCGGCGCGTCACCGCTCACGACGATGCCCTCGAGCACGTCGGTGGACGATCCGGGCGGCTCGGCGGGGCCGGCCGTCGCGGTGGTCACGGGCTGTGCTGCCGCTGCAGTCGCCGCAGGTGCCGGCGGCTGTGTGGCCTCCGCCTTCGCGGCGGGCGGCGGGTCGTCATCGAAGTGCTCTCCACCGAGGGCGCCCTTGAAATCGCGAAGCCCCTTGCCCACGGCCCTGCTGAACTGCGGAAGCCTCGACGGCCCGAGCACGAGCACGGCGATCACCAGCACGATGATGAGCTGGATGGGCGAGAGGTCAAACATCAGGCAAAGGCTAGCCCGGTGGCCGCTCGGAAGCCCCGTGGGCAGGTATGTGGGATACCGTCAGCCACATGCCAAACGACCCCACTCCCACCACGGAAGACCACCTCATCCGCCAGATGCGCGATCAGGTGATGGACAACGACCTCAAGATCATCCAGGCGATCAACGCCCGGCTGGGTCTTGTGAAGCGCCTGCGCGCCTACAAGGAGCAGCAGGACCTCGAGTTCGTCGACCCCACCCGCGAGGAGTGGATGGAGCGCTACCTGCTTGGCGCCAACCCGGGGCCGCTGTCAGACGACGGCCTCAAGGAGATCTACGGGCACCTGCTCGATCTCACCAAGCGCGAGACGGCCTAGCCCTCAGAGAAGTCGTCCGGCGTCACCTCGTCGAGGAACGCCTTGAACTGCTCCACCATGTCCTCGGCGTCATCGGGCTCATGCTCAAACTCGATCGCGTTCTCTTCAATCACGTCGTCCGCCGCGTAGATGGGTGCGCCGGTGCGCACAGCGACGGCGATGGCGTCGCTCGGGCGGCAGTCCACTTCCACGTCCTGGCCGCCCGTGCTGAGCCGGAGCATCGCGTGGAAGGTGTTGTCGCGCATCTCCGTGACGGTGATGCGGGCAACCTCGGCGCCCAGTTCGCCAATGAGGTCGCTCATCAGGTCGTGCGTCATGGGCCGGGGCGATTCGGTGCCCTGCAGCTTCATCAGGATCGCCGACGCCTCGGCGTGGCCGATCCAGATGGGCAGGAAGCGATTGCCCTCAACGGTCTTGAGCAAGACGATGGGCTGCTTGCCCACCATGTCGAAGCTCACGCCATAGATCACGAGTTCCTGCATGGGGTGGATGCTAGCCACGTTCTCTTCGTGCCTCTGGTGCTATGGTCCCGCGCCGCGGGCGATTAGCTCAGGTGGTTAGAGCGCATCCCTGATAAGGATGAGGTCCCTGGTTCGAGTCCAGGATCGCCCATGGCGCCCCGAGAGGGGTGGAACCCGGCGGAACCCGCTCCGGAGCGTCTCCGTCGAGCGGAAACAGACGCCGGGCGCCATTT
>CAIPNN010000236.1 GCA_903866425.1 uncultured Actinomycetes bacterium | reverse complement strand
GGGCCACTTTCGACTTGGTGTAGTCGGACGGATCCACAATCCCCGACTCCTGCATTTCCAACCAGAGATCGTTCCCCTCACGGGTGCGCTCGCCCACACCGGCGAACACCGACAGACCACCGTGCTCCTGGGCCAGGTTGTTGATGAGCTCCTGGATGAGCACGGTCTTGCCCACGCCGGCACCACCGAACAGACCGATCTTGCCGCCCTTCACATACGGGGCGAGCAGGTCGATGACCTTGATGCCGGTCTCGAAGATCTCGACCGTGGTGGTGAGGTTGTCGAATGCCGGCGGCTCACGGTGGATGGGCCACTTCTCGCTCTGGCCAACCGGGCCGGCCTCGTCGATCTCCTGGCCGAGCACGTTGAAGATGCGGCCGAGGGTGACCTCGCCCACTGGCACCGAGATCGGTGCGCCGGTGTCGATGACGTCCGTGCCGCGCGACAGACCATCGGTGGTGTCGAGGGCCACGGCGCGCACCTTGTTGTCGCCGAGCAGCTGCTGCACCTCGGCCACGAGGGTGGTGCCGTCGGGACGGGTGATCTCGAGGGCGTTGTAGATGCCCGGAAGGTCGTCGCCGAAGCGGACGTCGAGCACGACGCCCTTGATCTCGAGGATCGTCCCGGTGTTCTTCCCGTTGGTGCTCATCTGGTGGTGATCCGTCCCGTTCGGTGTGGGTTCTGGTTCTGCGTTTGGTCTAGCTGAGTGCGTCCGCTCCCGCGACCACCTCAAGAATTTCCTGGGTGATTGCGGCCTGGCGGGCGCGGTTCATTGCAAGTGTGAGGTCGTCGATGAGCTGGCCGGCGTTGTCGCTGGCGTTGCTCATCGCGGTGCGCCGTGCTGCGTGCTCGGCGGCTGCGCTCTCGAGGAGGGCGCGGTAGATCGTGGTGTTCACAAAGGTCGGCAGCAACTGCTCGAGCAGGGCCTGGGGCTCCGGCTCGAACTCGGCGAGTGCCTTGCTGAACTCCGGTGCATCGTCGTCGCCAGCGGCGGCGGCGGGTGCATCATCGTCAAACGCGGCGCGTGGCACCGGCAGGAGCTGCTCTGCGGTCACGATCTGCTCGACAACTGACTTGAACTCGTTGAAGACGAGCACCACCTTGTCGACCTCACCCTCGAGAAAGCGCCCCGAGACGAAGTCGGCCACGGTGGTGGCGTCGGCGAACGTGGGCTCGCTCGAGAAGCCCTGGAAGTGCTCGTCAAGCACCTTGCCGCGGAAGCGCAGCGTGCCGCCGCCCTTCTTGCCCACGGCGGTGAAGACCACCTCGTCGAAGCCCTGCTCGATGAGGGCATCGGCTTCCTGAAGGCTGCGACGGATGACGTTGACGTTGAAGGCACCGGCAAGGCCACGGTCACCCGTGACGGCGATGACCGATGCGCGACGGGTCTCCTCGCGCTCCTCGAGCAGCGGAATGCCCGACAGGCTGCCCGAGCGACGGGCGGCACCGGCCATGAGCCGGCGCATGCCCTTGGCGTACGGACGCAGGGCCTCGATGCGCACCTGTGCGCGGCGAAGCTTCGCGGACGCGACCAGCTCCATCGCCCGGGTGATCTTGCTTGTCCCGGTGATGGAGGTGATGCGCTGCTTGATGTCCTGCTGACTGGGCATGGTGCTGCCTAGGCCGTGGCCGCCGCGGGGGCGAGCTTCTTCATCAGGCCCTCGAGGAACGAGGACAGCTTGTCCTGCAGGGCGTCCGGCAGGTCCTTGGTCTCGCGGATCTCCGTGAGGATGCTCGACTCGTTGCGCAAAGCGCTCCGGATCTCGTCGTTGACGCGCGACACATCGGCGGGATCCACGTTGTCGAGGAATCCACGGCCGGCGGCGAAGATGATCGTCACCTGCTCCTCAACCGGCCACGGCTGGAATGCCGGCTGGTTGAGCGATGCCACCAGGCGCGCACCACGCGACAGCGTCTGCTGCGTGGCGGCGTCGAGCTCCGAGCCGAACTGCGCGAAGGCCTCGAGGTCGCGGTACTGCGACAGCTCGATCTTCAGGCGGCCGGCCACCTTGCGCATCGCCTTGATCTGGGCGTTACCACCCACACGCGACACGGAGATACCCACGTTCACGGCCGGACGCACACCCGAGTAGAAGAGCTTCGACTCGAGGAAGATCTGGCCGTCGGTGATGGAAATCACGTTGGTCGGGATGTACGCCGACACGTCACCGGCCTGCGTCTCAATGATCGGCAGTGCGGTAAGCGAGCCGCCACCCATCTCATCGGAGAGCTTGCAGGCGCGCTCCAGCAGGCGGGAGTGCAGGTAGAACACGTCGCCGGGGAATGCCTCACGGCCCGGCGGGCGGCGGAGCAGCAGCGACATCTGGCGGTAGGCGTCGGCCTGCTTCGACAGGTCGTCGTACACGCACAGGGCGTGCTCGCCCTTGTAGAGGAAGTACTCGGCCATGGCCGCACCGGAGTACGGGGCCAGGTACTTGAGCGGGGCGCTTGCGGCAGCGGAGGCCACGACCACGGTCGTGTACTCCATCGCGCCGGCCTCGCGCAGACGCTCCACAACCTGCGCCACCGTCGACGCCTTCTGGCCGATGGCCACGTAGAAGCACTTCACGTCCTGGCCGCGCTGGTTGATGATCGTGTCGATGGCGATGGTCGTCTTGCCGGTCTGGCGGTCGCCAATGATCAGCTCGCGCTGGCCACGGCCAATCGGGATGAGGCCGTCGATGGCCTTGATGCCCGTCTGCAGCGGCTCGTGCACGCTCTGACGCTGCACCACGCCGGGAGCCTTGAACTCAACCGGGCGGTACTCGCTGGCCTGAATGGGGCCGCGGCCGTCAAGCGGGTTGCCGAGCGGGTCGACCACGCGGCCCAGCAGGGCCTCGCCCACCGGCACCTGGATGACCTTGCCGGTGCGGCGCACCGGGTCGCCCTCCTTGATGAGGGTGTCCTCACCCAGGAGCACAACACCCACGTTGTCCTCCTCGAGGTTCAGAGCCAGACCCGAGACGCCGTGCGGCAGCTCGAGCATCTCGAGCGCAAGCGCCGAGGGAAGACCGTGCACGCGGGCGATACCGTCACCGACCTGCAGGACGGTCCCGACCTCGTCGGCCTCGGCCACGCCCTCGTACTGCTCAATCTGGGCGCGGAGGACCTTGGTGATCTCGTCGGGGCGAAGCTTCATCGGTGGGTGGTTCCCTTTCTCGTTCTTCTGCTGAGGAGTGGCGTCAGGCCTCGACGGCCTTGGACAGGTCGACGGGCGTGGTCTCGAGTGAGCGACGCATCTCCTCGAGTCGGGTGCGGAGCGACGCGTCAACGACGACATCGCCAACGCGCAGGACGAGTCCACCGATGATGGACGGGTCCACGGTCTCCTCGAGCTCGGCGTCGCGTCCCGTCTGGGCACGCACCTTCTCGCGGATCTGCTCGCGCAACTCAGGCGTGAGCGGGACGGCGGTAACGGCGGTCACCACCACGCGGCCTTCGGCGGCGTCAACGCGACGGCCGTAGGCAGCAAGGACGTCGTCAATCTCGGCCAGCCGGCCGCGATCGATGAGCACCTGCACGAAGCCGGTTGACACCGGGTGCGCGCCTTCCATGAGGTCACCGACTGCCGCCCTCTTGGCCTTCGGTTCGAACTCAGGGTTGAGCAGCGCCTCGCGGAGCTCGGTACCGGGGGCCATGGCAGCGGCGAACTCATCGAGTTCGGTACGCACCTGGTCCACGGCCGACTGGGCCTCGGCGGCTTCAAACAGTGCCTCGGCATATGTCGCCGCGACGCTCATCAGGCCTTCTGCAGCCCGCTGAGGTCGGCGTCCGCGAGTGCATCTTCCACCATCTTGCGGTGGTCGTCGTCGGACAGCGACTTCTTCGTGACCTTCTCGGCCGCGCTGAGTGCAAGCACCACCACGTCGTCGCGGATACCGGCCACGGCCGCCTGGGCCTGGGCGTCGATCTGCGTCTGCGTGTCGGTGACGATGCGCTCGCGCTGCTCCTGCGCCTGACCGACGATCTCCTGCTTCTGCCGCTCGCCGTCACGGCGACCGGACTCACGCAGTTCATCGGCCTCACGACGCGCCTCGGCCAGCTGCACCTTGTACTGATCGAGCAGCTTGACGGCCTCATCGCGGCTTGACTCGGCTTCCTCGATGGACGCCGAAATCGAGGCGCGACGCTTCTCGATCGCCTCGCCCACGGGCCCGAACACGAACTTCTTCAGGATCAGCAGCGTGAGCAGGAAGACGACGATCGTCCAGATCATCAGACCCGGACTCAGCTCGAGGAGCGGATTGGCCCCAACGGGATCGACGTGTACGAGGGGTCCCATCGGACTAGACCAGGAAGAAAGCGACGAAGCCCATGAGCAGGGCGTAGAACGTGATCGCCTCGGTCAGTGCCAGACCAAGGAAGGTGATCGAGAGAAGATCACCGCGGAGCTCGGGCTGACGAGCAACCGACTCGATGGTCTTGCCGAAGATGTAGCCCACGCCGATGCCCGGGCCGATGGCGCCCAGACCGGTCGCGAGACCGAGCGTCAGGGCCTTGGATGCTGCGACGATGCTGCCTTCGAGAGCCACGTGGCCTCCAGTTAGTTCCGGTGAATTGCCTTGTCTAGTGCGAGTCCTGCGCGGCGTACCCGATGTAGATGCCGGACAGCAGGGCGAAGATGAACGCCTGCAGACCAGCCACCAGGACCCACTCGAACACGTAGAAGAAGAGGGCGAAAGGAATTCCGAGGACACCGAGAAGGCTGCCCACGAGAATCGAGAAGCCCGCCGCCATGATGATGAGAAGGTGGCCGGCGAGCATGTTTGCAAACAGTCGCACCGAGAGGCTGATCAGACGAAGAATCTGCGACAGCAACTCGAGAGCGAAGATGAAGGGCGTGATGCCCTTGCTGGCGCCCGGGGGCACCAGGGTCTTGAAGTACCCGATGAAGCCGTGGGTACCGAAGCCCTCCCAGAGGAAGGCCACAAAAGTCATGAGCGCGAGGGCGAAGGTGACGTTGATGTTCGCCGTCGCTGCGTAGAGCCCGAGGTCACCCACCACCTGGAAGGTGTCGGTGTGAGGGGCCGTGGGAAGCGGAATGAACGAGATGAGGTTGTTCACCGCGACAAACAGGAAGAGGGTCGCCAGGTAGGGGAACCACTTCTTGAAAACCCGCTCAGGCAGTGTGACTGCGGCCACCTGCTGCTCGGTGAACTCGTACGCCAGCTCCAGCACGTTCTGGCCCTTGCCGGGCTTCATCTTCAACCCGCCGCGCACCACGAGGATGCCGAACACGATGATGATGGCGCTCGAGGCGAGCATGTAGAAGACGGCCTTGTTGATGCTGAGGTCGATGAAGCCGAGGTTGAGGTCGACCCACGCGGTGGTGGAGAACTCCTCGGCCGGGTCGAACTCCGCGCCGGAACCCAGTGCAAACGTGGGAGCGGCAAGGCCGAGGCCAACGGCCACCATGAGCCAGATGCGGATGCGGCGCATGAACGACGTCACTCAGCGTCCTCCGGGACGGTGGTGGCCTGCTCACGGTTCTTCTCGCGAATCGCGAACGCTGCGCCGCGGCCGATGAGGTCGGCGGTGAAGGCAGCGAGGAAGACGACGCCGGCGATGAGCGCCACTTCTTCCGAGAACTTGAGGGCCGTGATGAAGAGAATTGCGGCCACGGTCCAGGCGCGGATGACGAATGAGATACCCGTCACACCAACCGCGGCGGTCTGCCCCATACGCAGCGCATGCTTGGCGGTCGTCAACTGGATTGACCAGTTGGCAAGCCACAACGCGGTTCCGAGCACCCACCCATTGAGCGCACCGCCAAGCGCAAGCACGATCGGCAGCGCGAGCGCCACGACGATGAGGCTGGCGACGGTGGCCACGATCGCGCCTCGGCTCGGTGCCGGCTCCTTCTCGGGAGTCGGCGTGGGCCGGACGATATCTGCAGCCTGACCAGGAGCGGCTGAGGTGATGCGTTTCCTCCGTGCTCGAGCATGGGGCCGCGGGGGAAGTCGCGGCAACGCCGGGAGCATACCCATACGGCTTCCCGCGTCGCTACCGAACAACGCCCGATATGGGGTGACAGGCGTCCCGCTTCGTGCGGGATTTCGCCCCTGTCAGGGTCGGGTGGCGGCGTGCTCGCGGTCGCGGGCGCGATGCCGCCGCACGATGTTCACCACCGGCTCGCTCCTCCACTTGAGGATCTCGAGCACATAAACGAGGTAGATGGCACCCATCAGCCCAACCAGGGCAATGACCCCGAGCACCGCAGTCCATCCTGCGTTCCAGTTGCCGTGCCCGTCGGTGTAGGGCACAAAACGCATGGCCAGCGCCAGCAGCGACATCAGCCCAGCCCACGCGTAGATCGACAGCACGGTGCGGCGCTGACTCCAGCCGATGGCCAGGAACCGGTGGTGGAAGTGGCTCTTGTCGGCGCCATACACCGGAAGCCCGTGCTTGATGCGCTTCATGATCACGAACGAGGTGTCGAGAATCGGGATGGCAAGCACGATGAGCGGCAGCACGATTGCCACGGTGGCCGCACTCTTCATCACACCCGTGATGGCAATACCCGCCAGCATGAACCCGAGGAACATCGACCCGCCGTCCCCCATGAACGTGCGTGCCGGGTTGAAGTTGAAGCGCAGAAAGGCGAGGCAGGCGCCGGCGAGGGCGGCCGCCAGAATGGCCGCATCGGCACGCCCGAGCGAGGCGGCGATGATGGCGAAGGTGCTGGCGCCGATTCCCACCACGCCTGCGGCAAGCCCATCCATGCCGTCTGTGAAGTTGATGATGTTCACGATGGCCACAAACCAGATGACGGTGAGCACGTAGCCCGGTGCGCCCAGATCAATGGCACCGGCAAAGGGCAGCGTGATGTGATCGATGATGAGCCCGGCGGCCACGGGGACCGACGCACAGGCCACCTGCCCCACCAGCTTCACCACGGGCGACAGGCCCATGGTGTCGTCCACCACGCCGAGTGCCGCGATCAGTACCCCACCCGCGATGAGTCCACGCACGGCGGGGTCGGCGGGCAGAAACCAGATGGCGGGCAGCAGAAACCCGAGCACGATGGCGATGCCGCCCAGGCGCGGAATGGGCCGTGTGTGAATGCGACGGGCCGATGGCACGTCGACGGCGCCCACCTTCCCCGCCAGCCACATGGTGACCGGTGTGAGCAGCAGCACCACGAGGGCTGCTGCGATGGCGCTGAGTATGGGGATCAGCGTGGTGGTCATCGCTTCAAGACCGATTCTACGGCGGGGTTGGGGGGCCTCCCCCGTACCGTGTCACGGCCGGTGGTACACCCCGGCGCCCCAGGCGGCCACAGACTCGGGCAGAAGGCCCGAAAGCCGCATGGTCAGCGGAGCCAGCGGCCCACTGGGCACCACGGGATTGCCCCGGCGCCGGTCAAGCACCCGCATGGTCCGCGCAGCAACCGACCCCGCTGATTCAGTCGGCATGAGCTTCGGAAGATCCTTGCCCCACCCCAATCGGTGAAACGCAGTGCGCACCGGCCCGGGGCAGATGGCGAACGCCCGAACCCCTGTCCCCTTCAGTTCCTGATGCAGCCCCCGCACCAGCCGCATCTCAAAGGCCTTGGTGGCGGCATAGGTGGACATGTAGGGAATCGCCTGCGACGCAGCGGCAGACGACATCACCACGAGGTCTCCCCTCCCCCGCGCCACCATGCCGGGAAGCACGTGCGATGCGAGGTCAACGACGGCCACGCAGTTCAGCCGGACCTCACGCACCTCGGTGTCGCGGTCCAGCTCGACAAACCGCCCCTGCGTCCCGATGCCCGCGTTGAGCACGGCCACATCAATGGGCGTTCGCAGCTGGTCGAGCATGCCCCGAACGGCCGCGCGCCCCTCATCCTTGGAGATGTCGGCAGCAACCCCACGCACCTCGACCCCATGCTCCCGCCGAGCCTGCTCGGCGAGCGCCGCAAGCCGATCGCCGCGCCGGGCCACGACCACAAGCGGATGCCCCCGGCGGGCAAGCCGAAGCGCAATCTCGGCCCCAATGCCAGCCGACGCGCCAGTAACGAGCGCCCACCCCTTGCGGGTGTTCTCGTCACTCAAAACGATCGCACCGCAGCGGTGGCCGTGGTGTTCCCGAAGTGAAGACGAAACGACGCCATGGCCTCCGGGGCAGGGCCCCGGTTGACTCGCGATTCCGATTCGCGAACGAAGGGAACACCACGGCCATCGCTGTGGTGCCCGGCCCCCAAGGCTGTCCTAGACCCCAGCAGTCTGAGCAATGAGCTCCGGATAGAGCGGAAAGCGATCCCCAAGCGCCTTGCTGCGACCACGCAGGGCGTCCAGGTCGGCGTCCGTTGCCTCGGGCACGAGCGCAGCGGCGATGATGGCGCCGACCTCGCGAAGCTCCTCGGGCCCCATTCCACGGGTGGTGAGGGCAGCGGTACCGATGCGAACACCAGAGGTGACCGTCGGGGGCCGCTCGTCAAAGGGCACGCCGTTCTTGTTGACGGTGATACCGGCACGGTCGAGGCGGGCCTCGCCGTCCACACCGGTGAGTGGCGTCTTCGAAAGGTCAACGAGCACCAGGTGGTTGTCGGTGCCACCGGTCACGAGGTGAACGCCGCTGGCCACCAGCACCTCGGCCATGGCCTGGCAGTTGTCGACGGTGCGCTGCTGACGCTCGCGGAACTCAGGCGTGAGGCACTGGCCAAAGGCCACGGCCTTGCCGGCGATCACGTGCATGAGCGGGCCACCCTGCAGGCCGGGGAACACGGCGCGGTCAATTGCGCTGCCGAACTCCTCGTCGCACATGATGAACCCGGCGCGCGGACCGCCCAGCGTCTTGTGCATGGTCGAGGTGACGACGTGCGCGATGCCCACCGGGCTCGGGTGCACGCCGCCGGCCACCAGACCCGAGATGTGGGCCATGTCGACCATCAGGCGGGCGCCCACCTCGTCGGCGATCTCGCGGAAGGCCGGGAAGTCGAGCGTGCGCGGGTAGGCGCTTGCGCCGGCCACGATCAGCTTGGGCTGCACCTCGTGCGCCTGACGACGGATCTCGTCCATGTCGAGGCGACAGGTCCCGGGGCTCACCCCGTAGCCGTGGAACTCGTACATGCGGCCCGAGAAGTTCACCTTCAGGCCGTGCGTGAGGTGGCCGCCATGGGCCAGCGACATACCCATCACCTTGTCGCCGGGCTGAATCAGCACGCTGTAGGCAGCCTCGTTGGCGGTGCTGCCCGAGTGCGCCTGCACGTTCACGTGCTCGCAGCCGAACACTTCCTTGGCCCGGGCGATTGCCAGATCCTCAACCTCGTCCACCACCTCGCAGCCGCCGTAGTACCGCTTGTGCGGCAGCCCCTCGGCGTACTTGTTGGTGAGCACCGAGCCCACGGCCTCAAGAATGGCCATGCTCGTGAAGTTCTCGCTGGCGATCATCTCCAGCGTGTCGGCCTGGCGCTCAAGCTCCTGGCGCAGCAGGCCTGCCACCACCGGATCGGCCTCGGAAAGCGGCTGGGACAGGTGGCTGTCTGAATCGAAGAAACTCACGGCGATGCACTCCGGCGGGTGGGGTGATGGCTGACAGGAGCCATCGTAGCGGGGGCCCCTGACTACCCCGCCCGCCGAAGTGCGAGTACTACGCCTTGGCGCAGCGCATCTGGAACTGCACCACGGTGGGGTGCTTTGCCCGGGTGACGGTCATCTTGACGCTGCCGCCGTTCTTGCCCTTGGGCGTCATCGTCACGTCCACCAGAGCACGGTCCTTCCACTTGGGTGCCTTGCGGTTGGCCGGGAACTCCTGGACGGTGTAGGCGAGCTTGCCCTTCCTCACCATGCCTGCGGGGCAGGTGCGGGTGTCGGTGCGCGTCACGTTCTTCTTCAGCGCGTACTCACGGGCGAGAAATGCCTTCCCGTTCTTCGTGTCGACGGTGTCGATCTTCTTGTCGCGGGTGCGCACGGGGGCAGCGTCTTCTGCCTGCGTTGAGGGGAAGGCGATGCGCGCCGTCGCACCCGACGTGCGCTCGCTCTCGGCATACCCTGCACCCGACGC
>CAIPNN010000235.1 GCA_903866425.1 uncultured Actinomycetes bacterium | reverse complement strand
GGCTGCCGCGCGGTAGTCCTCGCACTGGGCGTGGATGGTCGGTGCGTCGTCGAATGCGCGCTCGTATGCCGCAATCGCAGCCGGGTCGAACTGAAAGCCCGGTGCCGCCCAGCGACGCAGCGTTTCGCCCAGCCACCACGTGGGGTCCTGGCCGATCATGTGCTCGGGCAGGCCATCGGGCTGGATGAGGAAGAACCAGTGGTAGTAGGCGGTGGCCAGCGCCTGATCGGTGGTGGCGAACACCTTGGCGGTGGGCACGATGTCGAGCACCGCTGCCGCGGTGATGCGCTCGGGGTGGTCGAGGCACATGCGGCGGGTCACGCGACCACCACGGTCGTGGCCGGCCACGGCGAACGTGTCGAACCCGAGGGCCGACATCACCTCCACCTGGTCCTGCGCCATGGCGCGCTTGGAGTATCCGGCGTGATCGGGCCCGCTCGCGGGCCTGCCGCTGTCGCCGTACCCGCGGAGGTCGGCGCACACCACGGTGAAGTAATCGGTGAGTAGCGGCGCCACCCGGTGCCACATGGCCATGGTCTGGGGAAAGCCATGCAGCAGCAGCAGTGGCGGACCGGAGCCCGCCACTGCCACTGCGATGTCCGTGCCGGTGACCGCGACCTGTGATCGCGTGAAGCCGGCGAGCGGCACTACTTGCCCGCGCCCGTCTCGGCGATCGTGACCGAGTTGATCGTGACCGGCGTGAGGGGCTTGTCGGCTGCGTCGCGCGGCACGTTCGAGATGGCCTCGGCCACGTCCTGTCCGCCTGTCACCTGACCGAACAGCGAGTACTGCGGCGGCAGCGACACCCCATTGGCGCCGGTGACGATGAAGAACTGCGAGCCGTTGGTGTTGGGGCCCGCGTTGGCCATGGCGACCGAGCCGATCTTGTACTGGCCAGCCTGCGGCAGCTCATCGGCGAACTGGTAGCCGGGGCCACCCGATCCGGTACCCGTGGGGTCGCCGCCCTGAATCATGAATCCGGGGATGACGCGGTGGAAGGTGCCCCCGTTGTAGAAGCCCTGCTTCGAGAGGAACACGAAGTTGTTCACCGTCTTCGGGGCCTGCTGCGGGTCGAGCTTGATGGTGATGGTGCCCTTGGACGTCTTCATGGTCGCCGTATAGGTGGCGTTCTCATCGATCGTCTGCTTCGGCGGGGACGACCAGGTCTTGCCGCCTCCCGATGCCGAGGCCGGCGTTTCGGCGGCGGCCGTGGAGGCTGCGGCGTTGGAGGAGTCGGATGATCCGCAGCCCGCGAGCACGGGGGCGACGGCGATTCCGACGATGGCGGTGGTTGCAAGAAGTCGTCTCATGGCCGCGAGGATACCTGTCAGGAATTTGTTGGAACGCGACGTGGGTGCACCGGTTGCGTGCGAGGCCGGCACTAGGGTGACCTCATGATTACGAGACGTTCAGCAATGCCGATGGCTCTGGTCGCGTTGGCTGCCGCTGCTGCGGTGGTACCGCAGGCATTCGGCCACGCGGCCGTGAAGACGTCGTCACCCGCGAGCGGGGCCACCGTCAAAGCGCTGCCGGCCTTCGTGAAGATCACCTTCTCCGAGCCCATCGGATCGGTCACGTCGGTGCGTCTGCTCGATGCCAAAGGCAAGGACCACGTGGTGACCGCCGGTCTCAACCCGCGCAACGCCGCCCAGGTGATGGCAAAGACCAAGGCATCAGCTGTGGGGACCTACACCGCCAAGTGGGCCATCGTGTCCGACGACGGCCACAAGATCACGGGAACGTTCACCTTCAAGGTGAAGAAGTAGCCCGGCTCAGGCGGGGGCCGGCCGTCTGGCTCCCGCCTGCTGCCGCCCCCACGCAAGCGCCTGGGCGAGGATGACGGCGATGGCGCCCAGCCATCCCCACTGGGGCACGAGCAGGGCCATTGGCAGCCCGATCAGCCCCACGGTTGACGCGATGAACTGATCGCGCCGCCACGGCACGGCGTCGGCCACCATGAACGCGAGGCACATGGGGATGCTGATCATGGCCACCATGCCGAGCACCGCGAACGCGCTCGGCAGGCCAAGCACCAGGCGTGCCACCACATCGGCCAGCGCGACGACCGCCAGGATGATGCGCCGGCTTTTCATCGCGCCGGTGTGGTGAAGCGGTCGCGGGTGCGGCCTGCGGAGTCGATGAAGGCATACGCCACCTGGCCGCGAGCCACATCCACGCGCAGGGTGCCGAATACGGCCAGCGAGCGCACCGCGTCGTCACTCACCGGGGTGAAGGCATCGCCATCGGACCTCGGGGCACCCCCGGTGCCCACCGTGAGGCACAGCACGCCGTTGGCGATGCGCCGCTCATACCGGTGGTTGTGGCCGCTCAGCACCGCGGCCACGCCGGCTGCACGCACCACCGGGAGGATGGGGTTCTCGGCGCTTGGTGGGCGGTGGACGATGACGAACCGGGCGTCGGCCCCGCTGGTGGCTGCGAGTGCCTTCTGGAGGAAGGCCAGGTCGTCGGTATCGGCCTCCACGCCGAGGGTGATGAGCGCGATGCGGCCATAGCGTTGCACGCTGCGGTCGCCATCCCCGGGCCAGCCGAGGGTTTCGGCCAGCGCCTTGCCGCCGCGCCAGAGCGTGTCGTGGTCGCCCAGCACACCCAGCAGCGGACCCTGCGCCAGCAATGGACGAAGGGGGCGGAACAGGTTGCGGTCGAACAGCACGGGGGCAGCAGCCAGATAGATGTTGTCGCCGAGCGAGGCGGTGAAGGCCGGGCCCTGCGCTGCGGACACGCGCGCCACGGCCCACTCGTCTTCACCGCCTGCGCCGTAGTCGCCGAAGGTGATGAAGCGCACCGGTGCGCCCGCCGTGGCTGGCGGTGTGGTGACCGAGCCGAATGCGCGGGCCTGGTCACCCACTGAGGCCACCCAGCCGTAGCGCACGCCGGGTGCGAGCCCTGTGAGCAGGCCATTGCGCGCCGTGAGGGTGCGGCCGTCGGGCGCCGTTGCGCGCACGGTGACGGCTGTGCCCGGAGGTGCGTCCCACGCGATGCGTGCACGTGTGGCCGACACCGACGCGACCCATGGCCCCCGCGTGAACGGGTCGGGCTCGGTGGGCAGCACGAACCGCATCCAGTAGATGACGATCGCGATGATCAGGAGGGCCAACACGCCCACCGCAATGGCGGCGCCGATGAGCCAGCGCCGAAGACTCCGTTCGCGCGATGTGAGTGCCGTGTCGCTCATGCCCGCTGAGTGTCGCACCCGCTCACCCCTTCAGTGGGGAGATCGGCCGACGGGGTCGTGCGGCGGCCGATAGGCTCGCCACGTGAGCACTGAATCTGGATGGTCATTCACCGGCATCATCGCCGCGCTCGTCATCCCCATCATCTGTGTGGTGGGGGCGATCATCGCGGCAATCGTGCTTGCGCTCGTGTGACCTGCGTGAGAGCGGGTGAACGGAATCGAACCGTCATCAGAAGCTTGGAAGGCTCCTGCTCTACCGTTGAGCTACACCCGCGTGCGACCGGCAGGATAGCCGCTCGCCGCGCTGCGGCGAGAGGCGCCCGGCCTCACTGACGCGCTGAAGGAAGTTGCGGGTGGCCTGCTCGCGTGGGCTGTTGAACAACTCGGCGGCGGGGCGGCATTCGACAATGCGTCCGCTTTCGAGGAATGCCACGCGGTTGGCAACGTCGCGGGCGAAGCCCATCTCGTGCGTGGCGGGCACGACGACCTCCGAGATTGGATTCCCAGTCACGCTACCAAGCCCCCGGCTGCTGGCAATTGGGCCACCGGCGGCAGGACGGCGGGGGGGCGCGGAGTAAACCTCCTTCGATTCCCAATCCCCGAAGGAGATTCGATGACTCGTACTGCCCTCCGCAATGGCGCCGCAATCCTGGCTGGCGTCGGCGTCCTTGCCGGTGCATCCGGCGCGCTTGCGGTCTCGAGCACCATGCCCGCCGCCTCGCCTGTCGGCGGCAACAGCGGCAACCAGCTGCAGTTCTCTGTGCCCGCGAACAAGATCCTTCAGAAGAAGGCCGTTTCGTACTTCTACATGTCCAACGGTGGCGGCCAGGTGAAGATCACCGCCCCCACGTTCAAGGGCTACGACACCTTCCAGACGGCCACCATCACGCCGCCCTCGGGCCAGACCGTGATTCAGGGCATGTCCACCATCTCCGGTGGTGACCTCGGCGCGATGATCATCCAGAGCACGTCGTCGTCATCGACCGCCTACACGATCAAGCTGAAGTTCCCGGGCTCGCAGGGCACCCCCGGCAAGCTCACCTTCCGCCTGCAGCTGGGCACCCGGTAGTTCCCGCGCCGGGGTCTCGCGCTATTTCCTGAGCGCGAGGCCCTCGGCGTGCAGGCGCCGGGCGCGCGCCATGTTGTCCTCGTCCGGGCCGTCGCCCGAGCCCGGCACCTCGAGCACCACGGGCAGGTCCTGAAGCGCAGGGTGCCCGAGGATGCGGCGGAAGCCGTCCTCGCCGATCAGCCCGTCACCCAGGTTCTCGTGCCGGTCGCGGTTGCTGCCGAACTCGGTCTTGCTGTCGTTCAGGTGCAGGCACTTGAGCTTGTCGAGGCCCACGATCTCGTCGAAGCTGGCCAGCACCGTGTCGATGCCGCCCTCCTCGTGGATGGGGAAGCCCGAGGCGAACATGTGCTGGGTGTCGAGGCAGAAGCCCACGCGGTCGGGGTGGCCGGCGGCGTCGGCCACCGCGCGCAACTGCTCGAAGGTGCGGCCGATGGTGTCGCCGGCTCCTGCGGTGTTCTCCAGATAGATAGAGCACGTGCCGGGT
>CAIPNN010000234.1 GCA_903866425.1 uncultured Actinomycetes bacterium | reverse complement strand
GTGCGCTTCGATGGCCTGCGCCTGGTGGTTGATTGCGCCCACGGCGCCACCGTCACCACGGCCACGCAGGTGCTGGGCGCGCTGGGCGCCGATCTCACCATCATCGGCGCCGACCCTGACGGCGTCAACATCAACGTGGCCTGCGGCTCGACTGACCTCGGCGCGCTGCAGGTGGCGGTGCGCGAGAACAGCGCCGACCTGGGCCTGGCCTTCGATGGCGACGGCGACCGTGTGCTTGCCGTTGATGCCACCGGCGCGGTGGTGGACGGCGACCAGATCCTGGCCATCCTCGCCATCTGGCTGCGCGGCCGCGGCGAGCTGCCGGGCGACGCCGTGGTGACCACCACGATGACCAACCTGGGCTTTCGCCGTGCAATGGCTGCGGAGGGCATCGAGGTTCGCTGGACCGACGTGGGCGACCGCTACGTGCTGGCCCACATGCGCGAGCACGGCTTCGTGCTCGGCGGCGAGCAGAGCGGGCACCTCATCCACCTGCCCAGCGGGCCCACGGGCGATGGCCTTGGCGGCGCGATTCTGCTGCTGTCCGCGCTTGCCGAGCGCGGCGTGGGGCTCGCCGATGCGGCAGCCGTGATGGAGCGCATGCCGCAGCGCCTCGTGAGCATCCGCGTAGAGCGCAAGGGCGATCTGGCCGGAGCCACTGAGGTATGGAACCTCGTGACCGCACACGAGGCCGATCTGGGCGATGATGGACGCATTGTGCTGAGGGCGTCCGGAACCGAGCCGCTGGTGCGGGTGATGGTGGAGGCGCCGACGTCCGAGCAGTGCGAGAGCATCGCCGACGAGATCGCCGAGGCAGCAGGCCGGGCGCTCGGTTTGGTCGAAGGGGGCCACTGACATGTGCGGCATCATCGGATACGTCGGTTCGCGCCCCTGCGAGGAGCTCATCCTCGGCGGCCTCGAACGCCTTGAGTACCGCGGCTACGACTCGGCCGGCATGGTGCTGATTGACGACGCCGGCTTCACCACCGTGCGCGCGGTGGGCAACCTGGCCGAACTGCGCAAGGCGGCCGCGGGCAGCACGTCCACTGCCACCGTCGGCATGGGGCACACCCGCTGGGCCACCCATGGCCGGGTCACCGAGGCCAACGCGCATCCGCATGCCGATGCGAGCGGCCGTATCTCGGTGGTGATGAACGGCATCATCGAGAACTACGCGCGCCTTCGCAGTGCGCTGCAGGACGAGGGCGTGGTGTTCCTCAGCGAGACCGACACCGAGGTCATCCCGCATCTCATCGCCAAGCATTACGCGGGCGATCTGGTGCAGGCCGTGCGCCGGGTGGTTGATGAACTGGAAGGCCACTTCGCATTTGTTGCCGCCTCGGCCGATGAGCCCGGGCGCCTTGTGGCCGCGCGCCGCGAGTGCCCCATGGTCGTGGGTGTGGGGGAGGGCGAGCTGTTCATCGCATCCGCCATCCCGGCATTCCTGCCCGAGACCCGCGAGACGCTCGAAGTGGAGACCGGCGAGATCGTGGTGCTCGAGGCTGGCTCGATCACCATTCTCGAGGGCGACACCGTCGTCACGCGGGAGCCCGCCACGATTGACTGGGACGCCGACGCCGCCGAGAAGGGTGGCTTCGACACCTTCATGCTCAAGGAGATCCACGAGCAGCCCGACGCTCTGAACGACACCATCGGTGACCGTCTGGCGCGTGACGGCACCGTGACACTCGACGGCATCGGTCTCGACGACGCCGCGCTCGCACGCGTGGAGCGCATCCACATCGTGGCGTGTGGCACCTCATTCCACGCGGGCCTCGTGGGCCGCTACCTCATCGAGGACTGG
>CAIPNN010000233.1 GCA_903866425.1 uncultured Actinomycetes bacterium | reverse complement strand
TTTGCGCTGGAAATGGCGCAGGCGGGTCTACCATTCCCGATCCTTTCGCCATGTCTGAACGCCGAACCAAGATCGTCGCCACCCTCGGGCCCGCGACTGACGACCCTCAGATCCTCCGCGACATGATGCGCGCGGGGGTCGATGGCGTTCGCATCAACTGCTCGCATGGCACCAAGGAGGACTGGCTGCGCCGTGCGTGGATGGCCCGTGATGTGGCCGCCAGCGTGGGACGTCACGTGGCCGTGATGTTCGACCTGCAGGGCCCGAAGATCCGCCTGCATCAGGAGTGCGTGCCGGTTGACCTTGTGGAGGGCGACAAGATCACCGTGGTGGGCGACCCGAACGCGCCCGCGGCGAGTGGCTCGCTGGTGGTCGACTGGCCGGGCGTGGTTGACGCCGCGGTGCCGGGTACGTCTGAGCTCGTCATCGGTGACGGCGCACCGCGCATCGCCATCATGGAGCGCACCAAGCAGACGCTCGTGGGCACCTGCGTCATCCCGGGCGAGGCACTGCCGCGCCGTGGCGCGTTCCTCACCCACGCGCACGTCGATCGCATGGCGCTGTCGACGAAGGATCGCGACGACGTGCGCACGGCCATTGATGCCGGTGCCGACTTCATCGCCCTCTCGTTCGTCAATCAGGCCGACGACATCGAGGAACTGCGCAAGCTGCTCGGTGGCACGGGCATCCGCATCATCGCGAAGATCGAGACGCTGTCGGCGATCGACAACCTCGACGCCATCGTCGAGGCCACCGACGCCGTCATGGTGGCGCGCGGCGACCTCGGCGTCGAGGCCGGCGTGGCTCGCGTGCCGCTGCTGCAGAAGCGCATCATCACCGCCGCTGGGCACGCCGGCAAGCTGGTGATCACTGCCACGCAGATGCTCGAGAGCATGAGTGACTCGCCCGAGCCCACGCGCGCCGAGGCCAGCGACGTGGCCAACGCCGTGATGGACGGCACCTCGTGCGTGATGCTGAGCGGCGAGACCGCTACGGGTCGCTACCCGGTTGAGACCGTGCGCCAGATGGCGGCCATTGCCGCCAACGCCCAGGAGGGCGTCATTCCGATGGGCGTCGACATGACCACGCCGGGCATCACCGTGGCCGAGTCGGTCATGCGCGCCGCGGTGTTCCTGGCCCGCGACATCAAGGCCGCCGCGCTGGTCATTCCCACCGCCACCGGCGGGTCGGTGCGCGCCGCTGCCAAGTTCCGTCCGCGCAGGCCCATCGTGGCGCTGTGTGCCGACGCCAACGTGGCCCGGCATCTCGCGCTCGAGTGGGGCGTCATCCCTGAGCCCCTGCACCAGCGCCCGGATGAGTCAGTTGAGGCTCTGGTGGAGCGGTGTCTGCTGCGCGCCCAGCGCCGCCTTGAGTTGATGGATGGCGAGCGGGTGGTGCTGACAAGCGGCCCGCAGGTTGCGCACCCCGGCGCCACCAGCCTCATCGCCGTGCACCGCATCGAGGGCGACTACACGTAAGCCAATGCCGGCTGGCTAGTGCGTTGCGCCATCCAGGTTCAGCACGACGACGCCCACGACGATGAGCACGAGTCCGGTGATGCGTGCCACACCCACGGGGTCGTCAAACGCCCAGATGCCCAGTGCCACCGTGCCAGCGGCACCGATGCCGGTCCACACCGCGTACGCCGTGCCGATGGGCAGGCTGCGCAGGGCAATGGAAAGCAGTCCGAAACTGAGGATCGCCGCCAGCGCAAACCCGATGGTGGGCCACAGTCTGGTGAACGAGTTCGACATCTTGAGCAGCGTCGCGAAGGCCACTTCGAAGAGCCCTGCGACGATGACGAGGAGCCATGCCATGGGGGCGGATTTCGCCGCACCGCACCGGTTTCCCCCCGGCCCAGCCGATCAGGCGGGGGCGAGCACTGATGCGATTGCCGGGTCGAGCCCGGCCGGGCGCCCCACGATGAGCGGGTCGAGGTGCCCAACCCGCGCCATGTCCTTGTTGTCGTAGGGCAGCAGGTTCAGCACGTACCGCATCGCGTTGAGCCGGGCGCGCTTCTTGCAGTCGCTCTTGATGACGATCCACGGCGACTCATCGAGGTCCGTGTGCTGGAACATCTCCTCCTTGGCCTCGGTGTAGGCATCCCACTTGTGGAGCGATGCCAGGTCGATGGGTGAGAGCTTCCACTGCTTGAGCGGGTGCGCTTCGCGCTCGGCAAACCGGCGCTGCTGCTCCTCCTGGCTCACCGAGAACCAGAACTTGATGAGATGCGTGCCGCTGCGGATGAGCTGACGCTCGAACTCCGGTGCCTGGCGCATGAACTCCCAGTACTCAGCGTCTGAGCAGAAGTCCATCACGCGCTCCACACCCGCCCGGTTGTACCAGGAGCGGTCGAACAGCACGATCTCGCCCCGGGTGGGCAGGTGCCGCACGTAGCGCTGGAAGTACCACTCGCCGCGCTCCACGTCGGTGGGCTTCTCGAGGGCCACCACGCGCGCGCCACGCGGGTTGAGGTGCTCCATGAAGCGCTTGATGGCGCCGCCCTTGCCTGCGGCGTCGCGACCCTCGAAGAGAATGACCAGCCGCTGCCCCGTGTCCTTCACCCATGCCTGCAGCTTGAGCAGCTCCACCTGCAGTCGGTACTTCTGGGCCTCGTACTCCTTGCGCCGCATCAGTTCGCGGTAGGGGTATGCCCCCGACTGCCAGTTCTCCACCAGTTCGTCGCCCGGGTGGATGGGCGGTGTGCCGTACACCGGCACATCCTGCTTCAGCAGGGCCTTGGCCAGGGCCTTCGTGTCGTCGGGCGACCTGCCGGCGGCGACGGCCTGCAGCCAATGGGCCACCGCCGCCATGTCGTCGGGCTCCGCGCCGTCCAGCACATCGCGTACGGCGTTCACCAGTGAACCGCGTGCCGACGCGGTTTCCTGTTCCACCTCGAATGCCTCGATCGACTGCGGGTCCAGTTCGGGGGCCCGGTCGCCGTCTTTCACCTTGCGCGCCATTGCCCCAACGCTAGCGGTGCGGGCTGTACACCGATGCCCGCGTACGATGGAGGGCATGCCGAATCCCCTGAATAACCCCGCTGATTCATTCGATCGCAGCGCGCGCGCATACGACGAGCTGGTGGCGCGCAACCGCGAGGGGTGCCGCCGCCTCATCAACTCGCTGCCCGAGCGCGAGTGCCCGCGACTGGTTGACGTGGGGTGCGGCACGGGATTCGCCACGCTCGACGCCATCGACCGCCGTGGTGCGCGCGAGGTCATCTGCGTTGACCCCTCAACCGGCATGCTCGACGTGCTGGGTGAGCGCCTTGAGGCAATCCCCGGCATCACCGCCGACCTGCGCCCGTGCGAGGTCATGGACATGGGCGTCGAGGCCGGGTGGGCCGACCTGGTGCTCAGCACCATGGCCCTGCACTGGTTTACCGATCGTCCTGGCGCCATCCGCGAGATGGCCAACGCGCTGGCTCCGGGCGGAGTGCT
>CAIPNN010000232.1 GCA_903866425.1 uncultured Actinomycetes bacterium | reverse complement strand
GTGGCGATGCCCACGTGACAGGTGTCGAGCTGGCAGCCGCGGCAGATGGTGCAGCCGATGGCCACCATCGCTGCGGTGCCGTAGCCGATGCGGTTGGCACCGAGGCAGATGAGCTTGATTGCGTCGGCAGCGGTGCGCATGCCGCCGTCAGACCAGATCTCGACGCGGTCGCGGATACCTGCCTCCACCAGCGCGTGGTGTGCCAGCACGGTGCCGATCTCGCACGGCAGACCCGCGCGGCGAAGTGCGTGCAGGCGCGCCGCGCCGGTGCCGCCATCGAAGCCCGAGAGGGTGATGACGTCGCCACCGGCCTTGGCGATACCCACGGCGATGGTGCCGATGCCGGGAACGACCGGCACCTTCACGATGACCTTCGCGTACGGGTTCGCGGTCTTCAGCTCGTCGATGAGCTGCGCGAGGTCCTCGATGGAGTACAGGTCGTGGTTGTTTGACGGGCTGATGAGGTCAGAACCCACCGTGGCGTTACGCGCGGCGGCGATGGCCTCGGTCACCTTCGAACCGGGAAGGTGACCACCCTCGCCGGGCTTGGCACCCTGGCCGATCTTGATCTCGATCCACTCCGACGAGTTGAGGCACTCCGACGAGATGCCGAAGCGACCCGAGGCGATCTGCACGCCGCGGTGCCGCGGGTACTTGCCGTACATGTCCTGGATCTCGCCACCCTCGCCGTTCATGGCGAGCATGTCGGCGCGGTAGGCGGCCTCGGCGTAGGCGCGGAACGGCGTCTCGCCCTGACTCCCGAAGCTCATTGACGAGATGAGGAAGGGCAGGTTGTGGCCGGCGACATTGCTGCTCACCTGAGCGGCGGGAATGCGCTCGCCTTCGGGCGCCAGCTGCAGGCCGATGGCGTGGCGGATTGCCACGGGCTGGTCATCCTCAAGCTTCTGGCACGTCTCTGCGAATTCCTCATAGCCGCGCTCGCTGTTGGCGACGCGGGCGAGGGCCTTCCACACCTTGGGGTACATGCGCGGCAGCTTGACCTTGCTCGCGTCCACCTCGCCGGTGCGGATCTGACGACCCTGCTCGGCCAGCACGTCGAGCTTGGCGAAGTCGAGACCACGGCCAGCGGATGCGCAGAATCCGGGGATGCCCAGTGCGTCGAGCACCTCGGGTGCCACGCCGATGGCGGACACCAGACGGCCGTACCCGCGCAGCTCGTGGATGCCCAGTGTGGAGAGCACCTTCTCCATGCCCTTCTCAAGGGCGTCGAGCAGACGGCCGGCAGCGGCCTCCGGCTCGGGTGAGTCGTTGATGGCCTGCTCGAGCATGGCGTACGGGCACAGGGCGTCGGCACCAAAGCCCACGGCGACCATGATGTCGTGCACGTTCCTGATGCCGGCCGACTTGAGCACGATGCTCACGTGGCGACGCAGTGCTGTTCCCGTGTCGCCGTCGGTCGCCTCCCGCAGTGCCTTGTCAACCACGGCGACGGCGAGGTGCGGGTCGATGACGCGCTGGTCGGGTGTGGCCAGGCGGTCTTCCAGCACCAGGATCTCGGCGCCGGCACGCACGGCGTCGACGGCGGCCTCGCGCAGACGGTCGACGTGTTCGGCAGTGGTGTGGGCGCTGCTGAAGTAGAGCGGCAGGCGGTGGTAGCGGTCGCCCCAGGCGGCGTGCACGTCTTCCATCACTGCCACACCCTGCCCGGCGGCCACACGGCGGAGCTCAGGCAGGCTCACCTGCACCCCGGGGCGCATGGCGCCGATGATGATGGGCATGCGCAGCTCGCAGCGCTGCGGCGGTGTGGGCTCGACACCCTCGATGGGCGGTCGGCGACCGAGCACGACGCGCGTGGAGAAGTGCTCCACCTCGCGCTCGCGGTCGATGGCCGGGTTGGTCACCACGGCCACGGTCTCCTGCAGGTAATCCGACAGCGGCACGGCGACGGGGGAGAGCGGCCCAAGCGGGCCATCCCAGCCGAGCGACCCGATGGGCTCCGCGCCGCGATCGGCGTGGAACTGCACCTGCTGCTTGTCGCCCTCAATCCAGCCGGCCGAGGCCAGCAGCAAGTTCAGGGGCGTCTCGTGCACCGGGTCGTCATCGCCCACCCAGGGCTGGGTGACGGGCTCGAGGCCACCGGCCAGACGTGCACGTGCCTCTGCGTGCGGCAGGCCGCCGCGGGCGCTTGCACGTGCGTGCACCTCGCGCTGCACCTCGGGGTACGTGAGCACCCGCGGGGCGCCGTCGGGGGTGCCCACCAGTGCCACCTTCTCGCCAGGGGCGAGCGGGCAGGGGTCAGAAACCAACTCGTGCACGGGCACGATGCCCGGCTCGGACGAGGCCACGTACAGGTCGGCGGTTTCCACCCACCACAGCGGGCGCAGGCCGAGTGCGTCAACCGAGAACACCATCTCGTCGCCCGCGCGGGTGGCAAGCGCCACGGGGCCCTGGGCATACGGCCCCCAAGCCTCGCGGTAGTGCACGTAGAGATCCTGCAGGTCGTTCGGCAGGCGGTGCACCTCGCCCAGAATGGGCGGGAAGGCGAACTCGACGGCTTCGAGCAGCGAGAGGCGCTTCTCGAAGATGAGGCCCTCGAGCAGGCGGTTCAGGTCCTGCGAGTCGGAGCCGTCGCGCGTGACGGGCAGCCCGAGCTGACGTGACTGCTCGCGCAACTGCGCGATGGTGTTGATCTCACCGTTGTGGCCGAGGATGGCGAACGGCTGCACACGGCTGAACGTGGGGTACGTGTTGGTGGAGTAGCGGTTGTGGGCGATGACACGCGACGACGCGAATGCGGGGTCGGCCAACTCGGGGTAGAACCTCGGCAGCACGAGCGGCTGTCCGAGCACCTTGTAGACGCAGTCGTTGGCCGAGAATGAGGCCACGTGGCAGGTAAGTGCCTTCTCCACTGCGACCATGGCGCGGTAGCACTCGCGCGATGCCGTCGCGGCATCGGCGGCCAGCAGTGCGAGCTGCCAGAACACCGGCGGCGTCTCGGCAGCGCGCGGCCCGAGTGCGGTGCGATCGATGTCGCCCTCGCCCGACAGCAGCACCTCGAACCCGTGTGCACGAACCACTTCGAGAAGCTCGGGCAGTTCGCGGTCGGCCACCTCGGAGCCCTCGAAGAACACGTGCGCGACGACGAAGCGGGGGTCGTCGGCCAGCGCGGCGTCATGTCCGGCACCGGAAAGCCGTGCGGCCCACAGGGGGCGCGGAATGTCCACCTGGATGCCCGAACCATCGCCCTCGCCGTCAACGCTGCCGGCGCGGTGCACCATCATGTCGAGCGCAATCACTGCCCGCTCCACCACGTCGTGGGACGGCAGACCGTCCTTCGTGGCGAAGGCCGCGAGGGCGCAGGCATCGTGCTCCCGGAGCTCAGGGAGCCCGGGCGGCGGAGTCGTTGCGAACGGCACGGGCGTCGTGGTCAAATGAAGCCTCTTCGGGTTGGGGCGAACGGGTAGTGAATACGTCCTCGGGGCCGGTGTCAACGGGCGTGTTGCCCCGGTCGCATGGGACGGCCGTTCCCCCTTGCTGATGGGATGCACGAGTACCATGGCACGACGTGAACGAGACCATGCGATGCCACCGGCACCCCGACCGGGAAACCCTGCTTGCCTGCTCGTCGTGCGGGCAGCCTGTCTGCACCGATTGCATGCGCACGGCAGCCGTGGGAATCCGGTGCCCCGACTGCGCCGGTGGGGCGCCGTCACGGCCTGCCAAGGGGCGAATGGGGCGCCTGAACCTGGCGCCTGCGGCAGGTGGCGCGCCGCTCACCGTGGCCATCATCGCGGTGTGTGTGCTGGTGACCATCGTGGAACTCGCGCAGGGGCTCGGCCTGAACGGCGGCGGCAATTCCCAGATTGCGGTCGATCTGGGGCTGTTCGGGCCGTTTGTCGCCGATGGCCAGTGGTACCGCATCATCACGGCGGCCTTCGTGCATGCGGGCCTCATTCACCTGATCTTCAACATGATCGTGTTGTGGTGGCTTGGCGGTGCGCTCGAGCGCTACGCGGGATCAACGCGGCTGGGGATGGTGTTCCTGTCGAGCGTGGTGTGGGGCAGTGCGGGTGCACTGCTCATGGCCCCGGACGCGCTCACCGTGGGGGCGTCGGGCGGTATCTACGGTCTGATGGCGGCACTGCTCGTGCTGGAGCGCCAGCAGGGGATGGCGCTGCTCGGGTCGGGCCTCGGCGTGTTTCTGCTGCTCAACCTCGGGCTCACCTTTGTCATCCCGGGCATTTCGATCGGCGGGCACCTCGGCGGCATCGTCGGCGGGTTCCTCGCAGCCATCGTGCTCTCGGGCTACGGGCGCGGTCACATGGCATACGGGCGCTGGAGCCCTGCCGTCATTGGCGGTCTCGTGGCGGTGATCGCGGGCGGGTTCGCCCTGGCGGTGATCTGGGCCTAGCTGGCCGGGAGGAGGCGATGGGCCTCCTCAATGACGGCGGCGGTGAGTGCCACCGCGGCGTCGATGTCGTCGGGGTGGCATGCCTCGACGGCGGTGTGCACGTACCGCGTGGGGATTGAGATGCAGCCGGCGATGGCGCCTTCCCCGGCCAGCTGAATGCTCTGGGTGTCGGTGCCACCGCGGCCCGAGACGTGCATCTGCACCGGAATGTCGCGCTCGCCGGCGATCGTCACCATCAGATCGACCAACTCGGGGTTGCCGATGGCGCTGGCATCCATCACCCGGATCGCTGCCCCCTTGCCAAGCCGCGTGGTGGGGCCATCCTTGGGAGTGCCGGGCCCGTCGTCGGCGGGGCAGGTGTCGATTGCCACGGCGATGTGGGGTGCGATGCGGTGGGCGGCAATGCGGGCGCCCCGAAGCCCGACCTCCTCCTGCGCGGTGGCGGTGGCGTGCACCTCGACCTTTGCCGGTCCGGCGGCGCGGAGGCCCTCGAGCATCACGTACACGCCCACGCGGTTGTCGAGCGCCTTGCCAGTGACCAGATCGCCCACCTCGGCAAGGTCGCGGATGCGGGTGGCCACGTCGCCCGGTCGCACCAGTTGCTGCGCCCGCTCGCCATCCATGCACAGGTCGATGGCCAGGTCCTCAATCTTCGGGGCGCGCCCGCGGGCTGCTTCATCCATCAGGTGAATTGCCGTGGTGCCCACGATTCCCACCAGATCCTCGCGCCCCTGCACCAGCACGCGCTGGTCAACCAGCGTCTTGGCGTCCCAGCCCCCGAGCGGGATGAATCGGGCGAACCCGCGCTCGTCGACGTGCGTGATCATCAGCCCGATCTCGTCCATGTGGGCGGCCAGCATGAGCCGCCCGGGCGAATCATCTGTGGCCACGCGCACGCCGTCGAGGCATCCCATCGGGTCGGTGTCCACCCGATCAGCCAGGCCGTCGAGCTGCTCGCGCACGATGGCGCGCACCCGGTCCTCGTGCCCCGACGGGCCAGATGCCTCCGCCAGGGCACGAAGCAGGGTGATGTCCATCAGCTGCGTGCGGCCTTCGCCCCGGCCGAGCCCTCATGCGGGTGCGTGAAGGGGTCGGAGATGGCCCACAACGCCATGTTCGCGGCGACCAGCGTGAGGATGCCGGGAATGAACCAGATTCCCCCGCAGGCAAGGAAGCCGCCGCAGCCGCCCACGTAGAGCAGTGCGCTTCCGAGCGCAGGCGACCGTCGCACCACGATGGCCCCGCCGATGGTGATGAGCGCCATGAGCATGGCGATCCCACCGTTGAGCGTTCCCGCGCGTGGCGCGAAGGTGTCGAACAGGCCACCGAACGAGAGGACATCGAATGCCCGGAAGGCCGCGAGAAAGCTGAGCACCGCGCCGGCGCCGCCGATCAGGGCGCACCAGTTGCGAAGCTGCGCCTGGCGGGCGTCAACAGCGGCCTGTGGGTTGTCGGTGCTCACTGGCAGTCCAGCACGAGCTTGCCGAAGTGCAGCCCGTTCTCTTCACGCTCGTGCGCAGCCGCTGCGTCGCCCAGGGGGCGCACGCTGTCGATGACGGGCGTCCATGTCTGGTTGTCAACTGCGGCGAGCAGCTGGCGGAATTCGGCAGGGCTGCCCATGGTGGTGCCGAGCAGGGCCACCTGACCGAGGGTCACGGGCCGCACCTGCAGGTCAACCTTGGCACCGCCGGTGCCGCCGAATACCACCACGCGGCCACCGGGTGCACATGCGTCGATGCTGCCGCCCCAGGTGGACCCCACGGAGTCGATGACGACGTCAACGCCGCCGCCGTTGGCCTCCTTGACGGCCGCGGGCCATTCGTCGCCTGCGTCCTTGTAGTTGACGCCCACGTCGGCGCCCAGATCCTTTGCGGCCGCGAGCTTGTCGTCAGATGATGAGGTCACCACCACGCGGCACCCGGCGGCCTTGGCCAGGTTGAGGGCGAATGTGGCCACGCCTCCGCCGATACCGATGATCAGCACCGTCTCGCCGGGCACCACGCGTGCGCGGGTCATCAGCGAGCGCCAGGCCGTGAGGCCGGCAAGCGGCAGCGCTGCGGCCTCGTGCCACGACAGCCGGGCGGGCTTCGGGTACACGTTCTCTGCGGGAATCACGATCTGCTCGGCATAGGTGCCCTGGTCGGGGCCGCCGAGAATGCGGAAGCCCGCGCCGGGTGCGCGCTGGTCGGGGCCCCATGCGAGTGACGGCAGGATGATGACCTCGTCGCCCACGGCGACCCCGGACACACCGGCGCCCACCTTGTGCACGATGCCTGCGCCGTCGGATCCGAGGGTGAGGGGAAGTGGCACCTTGGCCACACCCTTTCGCACGAACACGTCGCGCCGGTTGAGGGCGGCCGCCTTGAGCGCCACCACCACCTCGCCGGGCCCGGGCTCCGGGTCGGCAATGGTCTCGAGTACAAGAACCTCGGGCCCGCCGGGCTCATTCATCCTGATCGCCTGCAAAGGTGCTCCTCAGTCGTGCGTGCTGCCGGGTATGGGCACGATACCGGCCTCGCCCGCGGCGCGTGGCGCGGTCAGTCCGAGGGGCGTGTGGCGTCGAGCATGGGGAAGAGGCTCACGTCGGCCCCGCGCACCCGCCAGGCAATGGGCAGCGCGCCATTTGAGCGCCCGATCACCTGTCCGGCGCTGACGGTGACGCCCTCGGCGATGTCGGGTTCGTACGAGGCCAGGGCCCCGAGTCCGACGCGGTTGCCTGCCGTGCCGATGATCCACGATCCGATGCCGGCCTGCTGGTCGGCAGCT
>CAIPNN010000231.1 GCA_903866425.1 uncultured Actinomycetes bacterium | reverse complement strand
CCCGTGGTCACCACGGCCATCATCGGCGCCCGCAACGCCCAGCAGGCCGAGGGCATCGCGGCGCTCGCCGCTCACCCGCTCACGGCCGACGAGGACGCCGCCATCGCGGCGGTGCTCCGGGCGCACCCCAACGCCGCACGCGAGTACGGCCACGGGGAGCCGCCGCCACGCCCCGCGGCGTAGCGGCGGCCCCCACTCGCAGCAGCGCTACTCCGCGGGGGATGCCGCGGGCGGAACCGGCGGCTCGAGCGTGGCCGACGTGCCGCCGGCCAGGTCCCACGTGCCGTTGAGCGACACCTGCAGGTACGGGTGCTGCAGCGAGTAGAGAAAGCTCAGCAGCACTGAGAGTCCCACCGAGGGGTACTCACCCGGACCGTTGTTCAACACCATCGCGCGCACGGCGCGCACCCGCTTGGCGGTGGTGACCCACGTCCAGATCGCCGGCACGACGAGAATTCCCCCGGGGAAGAGGGCCAGCACGCTTCTGCCGGGCTTGTTGTCGAGGGGCTGGCCCATGGCGGCCGAGAAATCGCGCACCTCGCGATTCATGTAGTACCAGTGGAACAGGCCGTAGATGCCGATGGTGATGATGATCAGGATCCAGGTCACCAGCGGCCCCCGCCGCTTCACCTGGACGCCTCGCACCATCATGTCAACTGCCGCCATGCGCACTCCAATGAGTCGGTTCCGGACGGCGTGATGATACGCGGCGGGGCATGATGCACCCATGCGAGTAACGGTGACCGGGGCGACGGGGTTGATCGGGGGGCACGTGATGCGTGCCCTCATCGCCCGCGGCGACGACGTGGTGCCCGTGTCCACGTCGGTGGATACGGTGGCCGGCGTTCCCGCGGTGCGGTGGGATCCGGCGCGCGCGCCGTTCCCCGCGGCCGCAACTGAGGGCGTTGATGCGGTGGTCAACCTGGCCGGTGCATCCGTGGCCGATGGCCGATGGACCGACGACCGCAAGCGCATTATCCGCGAGAGCCGCGTGATCACCACCACGCGCATTGCGGAGGCCCTCGCCGCCGGCGCGGGCCCGCGTGTGCTGGTCAATGGCAGTGCGAGTGGCTTCTACGGCAACCGCGGCGACGAGGTGCTTGACGAGGAGTCGGCGCCCGGACGGGACTTCCTGTCGGATGTCGCACAGGCCTGGGAGTCCGCCGCATGCGGCGCCGCGGCGGGGGGTGTGCGCGTGGTGTTGTCGCGAACGGGCATGGTGCTCGCCCACGACGGGGGTGTCGTTCCGCGGCTTGCCAAGATCGCCCGCGCCGGTGGCGCCGGGCCCATCGCAGGGGGCAAGCAGTGGGTGCCGTGGGTGGCCATTGATGACGTGGTGGGAATGACCTTGCGCGCCCTCGATGACGACGCCTGGACGGGTCCCATCAATGTGTGCGCCCCCGAGCCCATGCGCCAGCGTGACGTGGCGCACGCGCTTGGCCATGCCGTGGGCCGCCCGGCCAAGGTGCCCACCCCGGGGTTCGTGCTGAAGGCATCCATGGGGGAGATGGCGGTGCTGGTGCTCGACAGCCAGCGCTGTGTGCCGCGCATCGCGACGTCACTCGGCTACACGTGGGAGCACCCTGATGTGGCCTCCGCGCTCGCGGCGGCACTCACCGACTAGTCGGCCGCGCCACCCTTGCGGGGTGGGGCGAGGTCGGGAAACAACTGCACGAGGTCGGCCTGCAGCACCAGCCACGTCTCGCGCAAGTGCGTCGTGAGCACGTGGTACCTGCCGCCCGGCATGATCGAGGCCGTCTTGAACAGCGCCTCGGCGCCCTCATCGTCGGCCGCGAACACCATGCGGCGGTACTCCTCGACGAGCGCGGCCAGATCGAGGTGGTGCTGCTGCTGGATCTGCAGCAGCTGGTCGATGCGGGCGAGCGCCTCATCTGACATGCCCACACCCTACCGCGAGCGGAGCGCAGCGAGCATCCACGCCGCCGGTATCCTTTCCCGATCCCGGTGATCCGCACTGATATGACCAACTTCCGTACGACACGCAGGTGGGCGCGCCACACCGGCGGTGCTGATGCCTAGGCACATCACCGCACGGTCGGTCACCTCCTGGGCGCCGCTGCACTCGCGGGCCTTTCAGCTGCTGATGACCGCCCGCATATTCGTGGCAATCGGGGCCGGAATCACCCTCGTGGCCGCCGCCGATCTGGTGTACCAGGCCTCGGGTAGTGCGATGACTGTGGGGGTGCTCGCCGTACTCGCCGTGGCCCCGCAGATTCCGGGCAGTGCGATCGGTGGCATCTGGGTGCACAACCACTGCCCGCGTATCGCGAGTGCCGTTCTGTTCGGGGTGGAGGCCATCATCGTGCTCGCCCTTGCACTGCTGGCCTACGCCGGGCTCGCATCCGTGCCGGTTGTGTTTGCGCTCACGTTCCTCGCTGCCGTGCCGGCCGGTATTGCCACGGCCGTCGCAGACGATCTGATCAAACTCACGGCGCCCCAAGCGCAGCGCGAGGCGGTCGGTGCGGTGGAGCGCGTATTGGTGAATGGCGCACGGGTGCTCGGAGCCATTGCCGGGGGCGCCATCGTGCTTGGCCTTGGGTATGCCACCGCGTTCCTCGCGAATGCGGTGGCGCTGGCCATCTTCACCGTGCTCATCCTTGCTGCCCGGTCGCTGCAGCCCGCGTGCGATCTCCTGCAGGCGCAGGTGCGCGACGCGGTTCCGCACGCTGTACGCCAGTACTTGAAGCCGGGCGTCGTGCGCGTGGTCATTGCGAGCACCACGATCTTCTTTCTGCTCGTCGGCCCGCTGAGCCGGCAGATGCCGTCCATCGCTGCGCAGCACGGAGACGATCCGATGTACATCGGTTACCTCGTCGGGGCGCTCGCCCTGGGCGCAGCCATCGCCAGCCCGGTGGTCTTCAGGTTCAGTGGCAGCCATTACCGGCACCCCATACTCGGGACCGCGCTGGTTGCCGCCGGGCCGTTGCTGGTACTGCTCGCCATTTCCCGCTCGCTCGTGCTCGATCTCGTGGTGATGGTGCTCATCGGTATCGCCGGCGAACTCGTGCGGAAGAGTGCTGAGTTCTCGCTGACGCGTGAGATCTCTATGGGCTCCTCCACACTTGCCGGGCCGCTGGTGACCTCGCTGGGGGCCATCGGCATCGCCGTGGGTGCGCTGGTGGTGGGGGAGTGCTTCGACGTGATCGGCCTCGAGCAGTCGCTCATCCTGTTTGGCGCAGCCGTGGTGGGCTGCGGTGTGGCGTTCGTGTGGCAGGACCGCGTGCGGGGTGAGGTGCCGTTCCCCGGGCGGTGATCGCACTCACCATCGGGCCGCCTCGGTGCTACCTTCTCGCGTCCCGGGGGATTAGCTCAGCTGGGAGAGCGCCTGCTTTGCAAGCAGGAGGTCGTCGGTTCGATCCCGTCATCCTCCACTCGAAGGGTCAGCGCAGGACGATCTCGCCATCGGCGGTCTGGATGCCGCAGGCGTGGATACCGGGCCCCGTGCCGGGCTCGTAGCGCACCGGCAGCCCGTGATCGGCGCCGAGCCAGCCGTCGAGGACCGGGGCGAAATCACCCACCTCCACGAACGTGTACCCGCTGGGGGCACAGGTGTGCTGGGCAGCCTCGTAGCGCTCCGCCTGCACCTCTGCACGCACCGCCGTATCGCCGACGAACTGCAGGAAGAAGGGCAGGGGGTACTGGGGCATCCCCGCGCTGCGGAACACGATCTTGTCCTCGGCGTTCCGCGCCTGGCCCGTCCTGATGGGGAGGCCCCGCTCCGCTGCCGTCGCGTCGAGGTCATCGACCCCGAGGCACCACCAGAGCACGCGGTCCTGACCCTGCAGCGTGGCATGCAGCCAGGCGCCGTCTGACTTGGAGGTGTCGCCGACGCCGAGGATCTCGAGGAAGCACTCCGGGCCAAGGGGGACGATGCGGTTGGTGGTTCCACCCATGTGCTCCGACCCGGCCACTGAGCCCAGGCCGAATTCCGCACGCAGCCACTCGCACGCGGCATCGGCGTCCACGACGCCGTAGATCACATGGTCAATGAAGAAGCCCTCGTCGCTCATGGCCTGACGGTACACCGCAGCCGCCCGGG
>CAIPNN010000230.1 GCA_903866425.1 uncultured Actinomycetes bacterium | reverse complement strand
TTTCGCGTTGACCCCGTCCGGGGCCATCACGACAATCACCGGCGTGAGGCATCACGTACCAGCTGCACTTCGCGGGATCATCGCCGGGGCCTGCCTTGGCGCCCTCGCTGTTGCCGGTGCAGCCGCCGCGCCCACGTCTGATCCGGTCTCGCGCGGCATTGGCGCCATCCTCCCGGCCGGAAGCCTGGCCACGGCCACGGCGGGGCCACGCAACCCCGTGCGCTCGGCGCGCGCCACCCCCTCGGGCGCCGTTGCTGCGGGCGGCACCGTGTCGGTGAACGTGGGTGCCGCGCCGCGCGGATCCGGTGGGCTTGCGGAGGGTGAGGCCGATGCCCGCGGCGTGCGGCTGTTCGGCGGACGCGTCATCGTCAATTCCCTGCACATCGGCGTGCGGTCCGACATCAGCGACCAGGGGACTCTGGCCGGGGTGGCCGCCTGGTCGGCCGACATCACCGTTGACGGTCAGGCCGTTGACGAGCAGCCGGGGCGGCCGGTTGACATCGCCGGCATCGGGACGCTCACCGTGGTCGAGCAGCTGGTGGACGGCAGCATGGTGACGGCCAATGCACTCCGGATTGAGGTGACTGACCCGGCATCGGGGCTGGCGCCTGGCACGCAGGTTGTGCTGGGGCACCTCGAGGCCTCGGCGGGCGACCCCATCCCTGATTCACCATCGCCCGATCCGGGCAGCGCGCCGAGCGATCCCGGCGCCGCGATGCCTGCCGATGGCGCCGACTCGCCTGTGCCCACCACGACGACCCCGCCTCGACGGTCGCTGCCGGTGGCCCCGACCCCGGTGGTGCCCAGCACGGTGGTACCGAGCACGGTGGTGCCCGGGTCCGGCCTTGGCCTGCCGCGCCAGATTCCACCGACCGTCGCGGCCACTCCCACCTCGGAGGGGTACGTATTCCCCGTGGTGGGCGGGACATCAAACGACTTCTCGGCTGACTACGGCAATCCGCGCGCCGACACCGGATGGCACCACGGCACCGACGTGTTTGCGGCCTCCGGTACCCCGCTGGTGGCGGTGGCCGATGGAACGCTGTCGAAGGTGGGCGTCAATCGTCTCGGCGGAAATCGCCTGTGGCTCACCGACGATCGCGGTACCGCCTACTACTACGCCCACTTGTCGGCCTTTGCGCCGGGCGTCACCGACGGCCTGCGCGTTCGCGCCGGACAGGTCATCGGGTTCGTAGGCAATAGCGGCGACGCCATCACCACGCCCCCGCACCTGCACTTCGAGATCCACCCGGGCGACGGCGACAGCGTCGACCCATACCCGTATCTCATGGCATGGCTGCGCAACGCCCCGGTGGCGCGTGCCTTCACGGCGGCCACGGTTGCAGTGGGGCACACCCCTGCGGCAGGCACGCTGTTGCTGTCGGCCGACCCCATTGACGAGGGTCTGCTCGGCCGTGCCGACGGCACTGCCGTCGCCGTTCGCTAGGCCCGGGCTGCGCGACCCTTCGGGCGCACGACGCCCGCGAGCATCTCGGTGGAGTAGGGGCCCACGCCCTGGCCATCAACGGCGTAGTGGTACAGGGCGACCGAGAGAATCTGGCTCAGCGTTCCGCTGATGACCGATCCGATGATGATGACGATGGTGCCGATGGCGAGCACCACCGCGCCGGCGGCGACCACTGCGTTGCCGATCATCACGCCACCGATGACGGCCAGCAGGATGCCCGGCAGGATGATGAAGATGCCCACCACGCCGCCGGTGATCGCCTGGCCTGTCACCTGCTGCCCCCAGCGCTGCTTGAACAGTGATGACGAGCGCTTGAGGGCGTTGATGGGCCCGACACCTTCGAAGGCGATGACCGGGATGGCCAGGAACGACACGAGCGCCCAGGCGAGCCCGGCGAGCGCGGCGACGATTGTGCCGCCAATGCCCTCGAAGCGGGCCTCGATGACGCGGATGACGAGCGCGACAGTTGTCGCGAGCAGCGCCCACTTGGCGATTTGCGGAATGCGCTCGCGTGCGGCGTGGATGCCGTCGGAGAAGCTCGTGGCCTCGCCGCGCAGCGTCTTGTCGGCGGCCACGCAGAGCCCCACGCCGACGAACGTGCCGATGAACACCGCCACGTAGGCGCTGATGGCGAACAGCACGATGGCCAGCCACGTGAGGCTGGTGAGCGCCAGCAGCAGGATGCCCGGCAGCGTGAGCACGATGGCATCGATGAACGCGGCGATCATGCCCGCGATGGGGAAGGCCATGAGGGCCTTGTTCTCGCGCAGCGTGTGCCAGCTGATCTTGGCGAGTGCGATACCGGTACGGAAGCGTGACTGCTGTGCCATGAGATCCTCTGCGTCAGACGCCGAAACTGTCCCCGCAGGAACAGGTGCTGGTGGCGTTGGGGTTCTTGATGACGAAACCGCGTCGCATAAGCGATGTGGTGTAGTCAACGACCGATCCGCTCACGTAGATGGCGCTCTTCAGGTCGAGCAGCACGCGCACACCGTTGCTCTCGATCTGCCGCTCGGCGGCCTCGGGCAGGTCGCCCTTTCCGATGAGGTCAATGGAGTACTCAAGCCCCGAGCACCCCCCGGCGTGAATGCGCAGCCGCACGCCATGGTCCATGCCCTCGCGGTCTGCGACCTCGCGGATATAGGCCGCTGCGGCATCGGTGACCGTGAGGCCCGCCCCTGCGCCCTCGGCCTGCTGCTCACGGGCGAGGCGCGCGCGTTCACGGGCCGCGGCCTTCTTCTCCTCAAGCGTGAGCGGGCGATCTGGGGCGACCTGATCAGCCATAGCCCATCACCTTCATCATCAGCTTACCGTCGTCGGTCATCTTGTCGGGCCCCCACGGCGGGTCCCACACCCAGTTGACGTCGACGCTGGTGACGCCGTCGAGGGGCTCCACGAACTTGCGCACGTCGGCGATGATCTGCTCGGTGAGCGGGCAGCCCATCGAGGTGAGGGTCATGTTGAGGTCCACCTTGCCCGTGGCCTCATCGACGATCACCTCGTACAGCAGCCCCAGATCAACCACGTTGATACCCAGTTCGGGGTCATCAACCTGCTTCATCGCTTCGCGGATGTCGTCCTGATTGACCATGTCAGCCTCCGTGTGCGGTGGTCTCGCGGTAGCCGGCGATCGCGTCGCGAAGCGCCAGCCATGACAGCAGTGCGCACTTCACGCGCACGGGATACTTGGCAACGCCCTCAAGTGCGATGGCATCGCCCAGCACGTCCTCGTCGGGCTCCACTTCGCCGTGCATCATCAGGCGGAAGTGTTCGACGGTCTCGAGGGCCTCCTCAAGCCGCTTGCCCTCGGCGACCTCGGTGAGCATTGATGCGGCGGCCTGTGAGATGGAGCATCCATCGCCGTCGCTTCGCACCTCGACGAGGCGGTCGTCCAGCACCAGGATGTCGAGGTAGCACTCATCACCGCACACCGGGTTGTGCTCGTGCACCGATGCCGAGGCGTGATCGATGCGCCCGCGGCCACGGCGGTTGCGGTAGTGGTCGAGAATGAGCTGCTGGTACAGGTCGTCGAGGCCGCCCATCAGCCCACCCCGAACCAGGAACGGCACTCGATGAGGGCGTCGCGCAGCGCGAGCACGTCCTCCTCGGTGGTGTAGAGGTATCCGCTTGCGCGGGTGGTGGCCTGCGTGCCGAGCACGCGCATGAGGGGCTTGGCGCAGTGGTGGCCGGCACGCACGCAGATGTTCTTCGAGTCGAGGAACTGCGCGATGTCGTGTGGGTGCAGGTCGTCCATCACCCAGCTGAAGGCTGCGCCGCGGCGGTCCGGGTCGCGGGGGCCCAGCACCGTGAGCCCCGGCACCTCGTCGAGCGCCGCGAGCATCTGCACGCACAGCTCGCGCTCATGGGCGCGGATACGGTCAAGGCCGATGCCCTCGAGGAACTCGATGGCGGCTGCCAGACCCACGGCCTCGGCGATGGGCGGAGTACCGGCCTCGAACTTGAGCGGGATCTCGGCCCATGTGGACCCTTCGGTGGTCACATCGTTGATCATCTCGCCACCACCGAGGAACGGCTCAATGGCCTCAAGCACGGACGGACGCCCGGCCAGGCAACCGATACCGGTGGGGCCGCACAGCTTGTGGCCTGTGAACACCAGGAAGTCGGCGTCGATCGCCGTGGCGTCAACCGGCATGTGCGGCACGCTCTGTGTGGCGTCCACCAGTGCCAGCGCGCCCACCGCGTGCGCCATGGTGACGATTTCGGCCACCGGGTTGATGGTGCCGAGCACATTCGACGCGTGCACCACGCCCACGAGCCGGGTGCGCTCGGTGATGAGCCCCTGCAGGGCGTCCATGTCGAGTTCGCCACCGGGGGTGATGGGCGCGAACACCACCTTCGCGCCGGTGATGGTGGCCACGATCTGCCACGGCACGATGTCGGAGTGGTGCTCCATGCCCGTGACGAGGATCTCGTCGCCCTCGCGCAGCGTGCGTGTGCCCCACGCCCAGGCCACGAGGTTGATGGCCTCGGTGGCGTTCTTTGCCAGCACCAGCCCTTCGCGCGGGTGGTTCACCAGGCGCGCAGCGGCGGTGCGTCCTGCCTCGAACCGGTCGGTGGCCTCGGCCGCCATCTCGTACACCCCGCGGTGCACGTTGGCGTTGGTCTCGCAGTAGTAGGCGTCCATCGCGTCGAGGACCGCCTGCGGCTTCTGTGAGGTGGCCGCGGAGTCGAGGTAATGCAGCGTGCGGCCATCGGGCCGCGGGGTGGCGAGCAGGGGGAACTCCGCCTTCAGCGCGGTGGCATCCACGGCGGTGACGGAGTTCCCCATATGCGGCCTAGCTCGGTGCGTGCGCCGGCTCGTGCGAGCCGAACTCCACGTACCCGTGCTCCTCGAGGTGCTCGGCCAGTTCGGGGCCGCCCGTCTGGGCGATCTTGCCCTCGAACATCACGTGCACCACGTCCGGCTTGATGTAGCGCAGGATGCGGGTGTAGTGGGTGATGATGAGCACGCCGAGGTCGGGGCCGCGCTGGGCCTCAACGCCCTCGGAGACCACGCGCAGGGCGTCAACGTCGAGGCCCGAGTCGGTCTCGTCGAGAATGGCGAACTTGGGCTCGAGCAGTGCCATCTGCAGGATCTCGTGGCGCTTCTTCTCGCCGCCCGAGAACCCCTCGTTCAGGTAGCGGTCGGCAAACGACGGGTCGAACTGCAAGAGCGCGCTCTTCTCCTTGAAGAGCTTGGCGAACTCGCGGATGGGCATTTCCTCGCCGCGCGATGCGTTCACCGCAGTGCGGAGGAAGTTCATCACCGACACACCGGGCACCTCGACGGGGTACTGCATTGCGAGGAACAGGCCCTTCTGGGCGCGCTCGTCGGCTTCCATCTCAGCCAGGTCCTCACCGCCGAACAGCACCGAACCGCCGGTGATCTCGTAGCGCGGGTGGCCTGCGAGCGCGTAGGCCAGCGTGCTCTTGCCGGAGCCGTTGGGGCCCATGAGCGCGTGCACCTCGCCCTGCGGGATCTCCAGATTCACGCCCTTGAGGATGGGCGTGTCGTCCACGGCGACCTCGAGGTCGGTGATCTTCAGGATGGGGTCAGGCACGGAAGGGAGTCTCCTCGTCGTTATCGGGCATCGAAGGGGTGGGTGATGTTGGGCGTGGAATCGATCCACACCCGTCCATCGCGAACCTCCACCGGAAATACCGGTACGGAGGACGTGGCGGGCGGGGTGATCGCCGCGCCGTCGGAAAGTCGGAAATAGGCGCCGTGCCTGGGGCACTCGACGCGGTCCATCTCAGGGTCGAGCCAGCCGGCGCTCAGCGACGCCATACCGTGCGTGCAGGTGTCATGCAGCGCATGGAAGGTGCCGTCGACGTTGGCGAGGCAGATGGGCTGCCCCTCCACCTCAACGCGGGTCATCGTCCCCGGGGGGACGTCGTCCACCGACATGACGTCAATCAGGGTCATCGCACCTTCGCGCGCGCGGCGCGCTCCAGTTCCTCGCGCAGCTCGACGAACGAGATCTGGTCGAGCACCTCCTGGAAGAAGCCGTACACGATCTGGTGCTTGGCCTCGAGCTCCGGGATTCCGCGGCTCATCATGTAGAAGACCTGCTCGTCGTCAACGCGGCCAACGGCACCGGCGTGCGAGCACTTCACCTCGGCCGTCTCGATCTCGAGAAACGGAATGGTGTCGGCGCGCGCGCCCTCGTTGAGGATGAGGTTGCGGTTGGTCTGGTACGCGTCGGTGCCGGGGGCGCCCGGGGGCACCACCAGGTTGCCGAAGAACACCGTGTGCGCGGTGTCCTGAATTGCGCCCTTGTACAGCAGGTTGGAGTACGTCTGCGGTGCTTCGTGGCGTGAGATGACGCGGTGCTCGAAGTGCTGGTCGCCGGTGGCGAAGAACATGCCGAGGGCGCGCGAGTCGGACCCCGTGCCGCGGCAGTACATGGTGGGCTCCACGCGCACCACGTCGCCGCCCAGCGTCACGTTGACCGAGCGCACCTTGGCGTCCTTGCCTGCCGACGCGCGGATGGTGGCCTGGTGACGCACGCCTGAGCCCCAGCCGATGTACGACACGTGTTCAAGCTCGGCACCGTCAGCCACGAACAGCTCGACCACCGACGACACATTCACCACGCCGTCGAGATCAGGCGAGAGGTAGCGGTCCACCACCGTTGCCTTGGCGCCCTCCTCCACGATCACCAGCGTGCGGCCGAATACGCGACCGGTGGCACCGGTGGCGGTGAGCGCGGCTTCCACCGGCAGTTCGAGGTGTACGCCACGCGGCACGTACACGAACGTGCCGGCGTCCCACCCCGCTGCGTTGAATGCACTGGGGCGGTCGGCGAAGTCGGCCAGCGTGTACAGGTGCCCGCGCACCAGATCACCGTGATCGCGCAGGGCCTGACCCAGCTCCGACACGATGACGCCATCGGGAAGGTCCTGCACCTCTGCGGGCGCCGGAGCACCGTCCACGAACACCAGGCGCGCGGCACGTCCCTCAGCGTCGGGCAGCACCACATCGCCGCCCGCCGTCGCGCCCGCCGACTCGACACCGGCCATGCCGATGTCGCCCGGGGGCGTGAAGCGCCACTCCTCCTCGGTGCCCGTGAGTTCGGGCATTGCGTCGAGCGCAGCCGTTGCGGCCGTACGGGCCTCCTCGGCCCATGCGGGGGCGTCAGCCAATGGAACCCTCCATCTGCA
>CAIPNN010000229.1 GCA_903866425.1 uncultured Actinomycetes bacterium | reverse complement strand
TGACCGCGCCATCGACCTCTTCACCGAGGTACGCCTCGGCGTCTGCCTTCAGCTTCTGCAGGATCATCGCGCTGATCTCCGGCGGCGACCACTCCTTGTCACCTGCCTTGATGCGCACGTCGCCGCTGGAACCGGGGACGACCTCGTAGGGCACGATGGTCATCTCTTCGTTGACCTCGTTGAAGTTACGACCCATGAAGCGCTTGACGCTGAAGATGGTGTTCTGCGGGTTGGTCACGGCCTGACGGCGCGCGACGGCGCCGACGAGACGCTCCCCGCCTGAGGTGAACGCGACAACCGACGGCGTGGTGCGACCGCCCTCCGCGTTGGGAATGACCTCGGGCTCGCCGCCCGTAAGGACGGCCATTGCCGAGTTGGTGGTACCGAGATCGATGCCGATCGTCTTGCCCATCTGAGTTCCTGCCTCCTGTGGCTGATGTGCCTGAACTGGAATGAATACGAGGTGCATCATGAAACATGAGCCGTTTCATATCAAGTCCTGAACGTTACGAAACAGCAAAGAAAACCAGCCATTTCACGGTGTCTGCCAGCCCAGGAACGGAGCGCAAGGGACGGCCGGGCGCGGTGTGCGGTGGCGGACTACCGCAGCCGGTGATCCTGCATTTGCGGCCCCCGCAAATGCCGATCACGTTTCGCAAGTTGTCCGCCACCGCACACCGCGCCCGGCCGTCACGTCTCCCAAAACGAAAGGGGGGCGGACATCGCGAGATGCCGCCCCCCCCAGAAACCCACTACAAGGCTGAGCCCTAGAGCATGCCCGCCTTGGGGCCATCGTCCTCGTTCTTGCGACCGAAGCCCGTGCGCTGCAGCAGCGCCCAGCCGGCCGGCAGCAGCGCGGCGGCGATGGCCAGCTTCAGTGCATCACCGAGCACGAAGGGCTCGATGCCGTACAGGTACGCCTGGTCCCAGCCGAACTGCTCGGTGGCGCCCGGGGGCGTCCACGATGCGAGCCACGGCACGCCGATGGCGTAGATGAGGATGTTGCCGAGGATCAGCGTGAGGATCATCGGAACCACGCGGCGGTCGACGCCGCGCTCGGCGATCCAGCCGACGACAGCAGCGGCAAGGATGAAGCCGATGATGTAGCCACCGGTCGCGCCGGTGATGATGTCCCAGCCACCGGCCTGATCACTGAACACCGGCAGCCCCAGGGCACCGACGATGAAGTAGAGCAGCAGCGCTGCGGCACCGCGCCAGGCACCGAGCACACCGCCGACGAGCAGCACGGCGAGGGTCTGACCCGTGAACGGCACGGGATACCAGGGAATCGAGACCTGGGCGAGCAGCGAGACGAAGATCGTGCCGGCGATGACCAGCAGGGCGTTGCGCACCATGGTGTTGGCGCGGCTCTCGCTGTGGGGGACGACGCGATCGATGATCGTCCCGTAGCGCACTGCGTGCATGTGGTTGAGCTCCTTCAGGGGTACGTGTCACGGCGATACTACCTGTGCCGTGACACCGTGCCGGGGCGCTACCCTGTCGGCATGGCAACAGGCTCCGGAATCGCAGGCGGCATCGATGAGATGCGCAACGGCATGATCGAAGTGGCCAGCGTCATCGTGGGGCAGGTCGAACAGGCCGTTGACGCCTGGGAGACCCGCGACACGGCGCTGGCGCGGGCGGTCATCGCAGGTGACGACGACGTCGATGCCCGGTGTGCCGGGCTCGAGCGGCTGGCTTTTGACCTGGTGCTGCTGCAGGCGCCGAAGGCGCACGACCTGCGGCTCATCCACTCGGGCCTCATCATCAGCGTGGCCCTTGAGCGGGTGGGGGATCTGGCCGTGGCCATTGCGCGCCGCGTCGAGGCCCTCGAACCGTCGACCCCGGTGCCGACGGTTGACGCCCTCATCAAGCGCATGGAGCCACGCGCCATCGGTGCGCTGTCACAGGCCGTGCAGGCCTTCGCTCGTGAAGACACGGGCCTCGCGATCGTTGCGCGATCGGACGCGCGCAGCGTCCAGGATCTGCTCGAAGAGGTCATGGCGGCAGCATCACGCAAGCAGCTCGACGACAACTCGGCGTCGTGGCTTGCCAACGCGGTGCTGCTGGCCCGCCACCTTGAACGCGTGGCAAACAACGCGGCCGAGATCTCAGGTCGTGTGCGTTTTGTCGCCGAGGGCGGGGACCCGATCTAGCACTGCACCACGAGATTGAACGAGGCGGCAGCCTGGTTGCCCGATGCGGCGGCGCCAGCAGCATCGGTGCCGGTGCCGGTCTGTCCGGTGTAGGTGGTGACCACCCACTGGGTGTTCTGTGCGCCCGGCCCCACGGTGGCAAACGCGCCGTAGTTCAGGCCGCTGCCGGGCGAGAAGGTCTGCACCGTCGCCACCGGCGCGCAAAGGCTCACGTTGCTGGGGAACGTCACGGTGTAGGTGGACGTGCCGCTCTTGGCGGCGGTCACCGTGACACCACTGGTGGCGCGCTGCACCTCGGCGGTCTGGGACACCACCGCGAAGTACGACGGGTTGGCAAGCTTGGCCGGCGTCACCGCATTGTTGGCGATCTGGGCGGTGGTCCAGCCCTGACCCGACCCCGGGATCTTCGACAGATTGGTCACACCCTGCTTGCCGGTGTTCGCGGCATCAGTTGCAGCCGTGCGGACGGGCGCCATGTAGTTGAGCGCCTGGTTCGACCGCAGCACGGCGGCCTGTGAGATGCGCTGGTTGGTCATCAACTGGCCCCGGATGGTGCTGGCACCGGTTCCGGAGGCCACAAGGATTCCGGCCGTCCCGAGAACCGCAGCGGACGCGATGACATATGGAGCGATCTTCATTTCGTGACTCCCAGTTCGAGGTCGGGTCATGGCCGACCCTAGGCCGATGACACGGCCCTTCCCGGGAGCCCTTACGGAAACGTTGCGCATGGCGCACTGGGTGCGCGTATACCGCTGGATTCGGCGTTTCCCCTGCTACCTTGGCACCTCGTGAGCGCTCCTACCCGTCTTGAAAACGCCCTTGCCGAGGGCCGGTTCGCCGTCACAAGCGAGCTTGGCCCGCCGAAGAGTGCCGACCCATCGGTCGTTGCCGAGAAGGCACGCATTCTGGGCCCGGTTACCGATGGCGTGAACATCACCGACAACCAGACCGCGCAGTCGCGCATGTGCCCGCTGGCCGCGGGCCGCATCGCGCTCGACAACGGTGCGGAGCCGGTGATGCAGATGACCGTGCGCGACCGCAATCGCATGGCGCTGACCAGCGACATCCTGGGTGCGTCGGCGCTCGGCATTCACAACACGCTATGCATGAGCGGCGACCCGATTCACATCGGCAACCACCCCGACGCCGGCGTGGTGAACGACCTCGACACCATGGCGCTGCTTCGCCTGCAGGCAAGCCTGCGTGGTGGGCACTTCATGAATGAGGCCAACGAGGAGATGCCCGGCGAGGCGCCTCACCTGGTGATCGGCGCCACCGCACACCCGGCGGCGGATGACCCCGACGTGGAGATCTCGAAGCTCAAGGCCAAGATGGAGGCCGGAGCCGACTTCTTCCAGACGCAGCTGGTGTACGAGCCCGAGCGCGTGGCCGCATTCATGTCGCGCCTTGAGGCCGCCGACCTGCCGTCGTGGCCCAGGCTGCTCATCGGCGTCGGTCCGTTCAAGCACGTGCGCATGGCGCATCACATGCGCGACAAGGTGTGGGGCGTCACGGTGCCCGACCACCTGATCGACCGCATGGAGTCGGCCGACGACGAGGGCGACACGGGCATGAACATCTGTGTGGAGGTCATTCAGGCGCTACAGGAGATCCCCGGGGTCGCCGGCGTGCACGTGATGGCTATCGCGTGGGAAGAGTCAGTGCCGGAGATCCTCTCCCGCGCCGGCCTCACGACCGCCCGCACCGCCTGACGCAATGACGATGGGCCTCACCCGGCGCGAGGCCCTGATTGCAGCCGGGGCGAGCGCCGTTGCCCTGGCGCTGCCGGGGTTCGCACCCAGCCGAGGACTCGCAGCCGGCGCGCGGGTTGACGTGGTGGGCGCAGGCCTGTCTGGCCTGGCCTGCGCATTGGTGCTGGTGCAGGCCGGCGTGGACGTGCGTGTGTGGGAGGCCCGAGATCGCCTCGGCGGTCGCACGCTCACCGACACCTCGCTGGTGCCCGGCAAGTGGGTGGAATGCGGCGGGGAGTTCATCGACGCCGAGCACTCCGCCATTCGTCGCCTGTGCAGCGAGAGCGGCGTCACCCTGCAGGATCTTGAAGCCGTCGACACCTCCGGCGTCGGGCGCGACCTCGTGGGTGGGCGCGTGCGTGAGGACGGCTGGGCCGATGCCCCCGCCGCCCGGCTCGCCGAGCGGGCTGCCCGCGACCTGCAGCGTCTGGGCGAGGACCGGCTCAACGCCATGAGCGCCGCCGAATGGCTGAAGGGCGCAATCCCCGGCGGCACAGGCTCGCCGTTCGCGCGCTACCAGCGCGCGCTCACCACCGGCGAGTACGGCGCTGACCCGTCGGCACTCACTGCACTGTGGCTGGTCACCGATCTGGCCGACGGAGCGGGCTCGGACGAGATGGCCGATGGTGCTGAGCGCTACCGCGTGAACGGTGGCACCCGCAACCTTGTGGCAGCACTGGAGCAGCGCGTCGGTGCCCAGCGCATCGTGCGCGGCACGCGGCTCACGGGGCTGGTGCGGGAGGGCTCGCGTCCGGCACTGCTGCTCACCGGCCCCGGCGGCCCACGCGTGGAACGCCCCGATCGCGCCGTCATCACGCTGTCGCCGGGCGTGCTGCGCACGGTCAACCTGAGCCGGTCGGGCTTCTCCACGCCCACCCGCAACGTCATCCGCACCTATGGCATGGGCACCAACGCGAAGGTGATCATCCCGTTCAACCGCGCCGCGTGGGAAACCCACGGCTGGGATGCCGAGGGCGTGAGCGACACCGCGCTCGGGCAGACGTGGAACTCCACCGTGGGCGAGGGCGCGGGGAGTGCGGCGTTCACGTCGCTCATCGGTGGCGCTGCCGGGCGCACCATTGCCGGACCCGACCACGGGCCGGCGCCCGATTCGATCGTGCAGGCGCGGCTCGGGCTGATCAATCGCGTGGCGCCCGGCACCCGGGCGGCGGCCCGTGACGGTGCCGTGGTGCATGCCTGGGCGAAAGATCCCTACGCGCGCGGTTCATATTCAGCGGCGCGGCCGGGGCAGGCCGATTACGCCTCCATCGCCGCCAGACCCCAGGGGCCATTCCATTTCGCAGGTGAGCACACCAGCGATGAGTGGTCGGGCTACATGGAGGGCGCGGTGCAGTCGGGCCAGCGCGTCGCCCGAGAGGTGCTCGCCCGCCTCTAGGCCTCGGCGTCCGGGTCGGTGGTCGCCAGGTCGATGGCGTCCTCGGCCAGCACGATGATCGTCGCCGTCCACAGCACATCGTCGGTGGGGTCGGCAGGCAACGGGCCATCGGCCAGCGATCGCACGGCCGCCAGGGCGTTCGGTGGCGCGGGTACCTCCAGCGACGACAGGGCCTCGCGTGCCCACGCGCGGATCTCCTCGTCACCCGTTGTGCGCACCAGCACCGGCGATGCCGCCTCAGCCGTGGTGTCAACATCGGCGTAGGCCGCGATCTCGGCCGCGAAGTCGTCGGGGTCGAGGTCGAGCAGGTCAGCCGTGATGCGGCCGGCGGTGGACGCGAGCGCCACCAGCGCCTCCGGGCGATCCGCACCATCGGCCTGCGCCACGGCAAGCGCCTCGAGGCGATCGAGCGCACGGGCACGCACCGCGGCCAGGTCGTACCCGGCACGCTCTGCGAGAGCGAGGGCAAATGGGTTCTCGGGGTCGGCGTCCTCGGCGAACATCCGCGCGCGGTCAAGAGCCTCCGCGTCAGATGCGTTGGCCGGCTCCTCCACCCGCGCGAGGGCTGCGTTCATGGGTCCCTGCAGGGCGATCCAGTGCGCCCCGGCAACCCGCCGCACCAGGGGGTCAATCAGTTCCGGGTCGGCATCTGGCAGGCCGAATGCGGTGGCCAGGTCCATGGCCTCCGGCCCCAGCACGCCGCGAGGGAACGCCAGGCCTGCGAAGTCGACCACGCG
>CAIPNN010000228.1 GCA_903866425.1 uncultured Actinomycetes bacterium | reverse complement strand
GGGGGAGACGGTGCATCTCGACGCCGTCCTGTCCGGTAACTGGTCCGGTGAGGTCTCCTACGAGTGGTCGCAGGTGTCGGGCCCTGCGAGCCCAGTGCATTCCGCCCGTGCCCGCGAGACGTCGATCACCGCACCCGAGGGATCGGGAATCCTCGTGTATCGCGTGGTGGCACGCGCACCCGGGCGCACGGCCACCGGCCAGGCCGTGGTGGGGGTTGGCATCACGTCGAGCCCCGCGTTTGTCGCCGTCATGGGGCCGGCATCCCGTGCCGCGCGCAGCGGCAAGCCCTACACGGCCACCATCGGCGGGGTGCCCGTGCAGTTCGGCCGCCTCACGGTACCGTCGGCATCAATGCAGGCCGGGGCGCTCCCCGACTCCCTGAGCTTCACGCAGACCAAGCTCGCGATCGGCCAGCTCACCTTCAGCAACCTCTCCGGAACGCTCAGTGATGCCGGGCTTGAACTGACCACGGGCACCGTGCAGGCACCGGCGTCGTGGGACCTTGCGCCGCTGTCGATCAATCCCGCGCAGCCGCTGATGCTGGCGTTCTCTCCGCCCGGGAGCACGAGCCTCAGCGTCACCGGGCAGCTGGTGTCGAAGAATGACTTCGCGTTTCTGCCGCTGCCGTCTGGATGGAGCGGCGAGACCACTCTGACCTTCGCCGGCACCTCCAGCACGATCGAGGCGAGCGCGACGGGTGGCGCGAACGGGTCGGTGTCCCTCACCGGCACCATCGCCACTGGAGGCGATTTCAACGCGACGGTCACGGCGAACGGTCTGGTCGAGATCGGTGGCTCGCCGCTTGACCTCACCGGAACGGTGGCGAGCACTGGTGGCAACGTCACGTCGAGTGTCGTCGGCACTCTTGCCGGACCCGTTCAGTTGGTCGAGGGTGTCAGCGTCGCGGGCGTGTCGGTCACGTGGACACCCGGAAACACCAAGGGGCCGGTCGTTGCCGGCGCGGCGAACATCTCCATTCAGAGTGGCCAGGCCGACCCCATCGTGCTCGCCGCGAAGCTGGCGTACACGGGAAGCATTGACTGGACGATGACCCTCACGGGCACGTCGGGTCCGTCATGGACGCCCCTCCCGGGGCTGTCCGTTGACCCCACCGACTTCACCGGCTCGATCGGGCAGGCGAAGGGTGCCTGGGCCTGGGATATCAACGGGCAGATCCCCACGTGGAACGTCACGAGCGTCCTGACCCTCACGAACATCTCGCTCGACCTTTCCGATCAGTGCACCGCTGGCACCGGGCCCGCATGTCCGGGCGGTGACGTCTTCCTCCGCATCGGCACCACCGCCAAGTTGACGCCCCCGATCGGTGAGGGCTTCACGGTTCCGGCACAGGCGATCATCGGCATCGGCGCCGGCGGAGGGTTCGCGCTCCAGGCCGGGGTGGAGGACCTCTCCATCGGACCGATCTCGATCGGCAGCCCGTCGTTCACGGCCACCTACGGCATGCCCGACATCGCGGTGCCATCGAAGATCGGCGCGCCGTCATTCTCGGGCGCGTCCGATGGCGGCTTCTCGCTGGTGACCACTGGATCCATCCGCATCCCCGGCCTCGGATCGTTCTCCGAGATCGCGGCGAATATCTCGTCGAAGGGCTGGAGTCTCGGCGGCTGGGACCCGGATGGTGTGTCGCTCGGCTCGGGGAACGGATCGCAGTCGGGCGCCGCCTGGGGCTGGTCCACATTCAGCAGCGTCATGTCGGCGGAGCTGCCGTCACTGGGCCTGAAGGAAGTCACGCTGCAGGCGGGTTCGGTGAGTATCGCCGGTGCGTACGCGGTTCCTGAGTGGTTCACGAAGCTGGTCGGTTCGAGCCCGCTCCCGGCCTTCGGCAGCATCCAGCTCGACCCGAGCACTGGCTTCTTCAACGCGGCCATTCAGCTGCCGGAGTCGTTCACGCTGCCCAAGATCGGCTCGTCCAGTCTGGGGGCGACGTCGCTCGCCTTCAACCTCGAGAGCAACAGCAGTGGCGTCACGGTCTCTGTGAGTGCCTCGAGCACGCTGAACACGGTGGGCATGAGCGGCAACGTCCAGGCGCCCGAACTCACGCTCAGCCTGAGCTACGACGTGGCGACCACCACGGTGTCCGCAACGTTGGCGTTCGTCGACGAGGCCGGCTGGCAGAACGCCTTCGGCGTTGACGGGCTGGTGGTCAACGACGCCTCGTTCACCCTTGAGGTGAACCTGGCCACGATGGTCCCGGGTCTCAAACTCCTCGCATCCGGCGTGCTGCCGCCGAGCGTGGCGGGGCCGTTCGAGGTGCCGGGGCAGGGCATCCCCATCACCGTGGGTGCGGAACTCGACGACGTGCAGCCCTGCATCGACGTGCAGGTGGGCAACAGCGCGCCCAATTCACCGCAGGTGCTGCAGGTGGATGGTGGGGTGGTGTCCGCCAGCTTCTTCGAATTCATCGTCGCCCCTGATGGCTGTCAGCTCAGTCCGACCGCCACGCCCATCCAACCCGGCTTCCAGATGGCCTTCGACGGCATGGTGCTCGGCGTCAAGGTGGACGTGAGTGCTGCGCTCAGCCTCGCGCCCACCACGAAGTTCACCGGCAGCGTGGATGTGGGCGCGTTCTCCCTCGGCAGCCTGCAGTTCCAGGAGACGAAGGTGTCCGTGGAACTCGACGAGGCGCAGGAGATCAACGACGTCAGTTTCTCCGGCGGCTTCTCGATCATGGGGAACGGCATCTCGGTGGCGGGAAGCCTGGATCAGGCAGGCCCGGTGACCACGGGTTCCCTGACCATGGCGCAAGAGGGCACCTTCTCAGTCGGGGGCTTCAGCCTCAGCCAGATGAAGGTGGGCGCCTCGGTCACCTTCGGTGGCGGCCAGAACGACATTGACATCAACGCGAGCGGGCAGATGGACCTGCTGGGAACCGATATCGACATCAAGGACTTCACGGTCGATATCGACAACGGCGTGCCTGAGCAGGTGACGTTCGACGCCACCGTGCAGAACCTGGGCATCCAGAACGTGCTCAGTGTGGATGGCTCGTTCGACATGCAGTACACGGCCTCGTCCGGCTACTTCGACGTGAATGCCAGCGCCGTGCTCACCACGGCGGCCGGTTTCTCCATCGGCTCGCAGGCCCAGCCCGCCACGCTCGATATCTCGCCGAACTGCGTGGCATTCGAGGGGAGCATGGCCTACGGCAGCATCTTCTCGGCCACGCTGGCGGGCACCATCGTTTACAACGACGGCTGCCAGCAGCAGGTGACCAACGCTGCCGGGCAGCAGGTGAATGGCGCGCCCGGCGACTTCAGTTTCTCGGCCAACAACGTGTCCCTGGCCCTCGGCGACTTCGACGCCACCGGGTCGGTAGGCATCGGAAACGTGGGTGGTGACGCCTACGCGACGCTCGCCACGCAGATCAACCTGTCTCCGCAGGCCAACCAGAACTACGTCAGCATCCAGGGCGAGTTCCAGAGCAACGGCAACTTCTCGTTCACCGGGAACGGCGACCTCGACCTCGCGGGCTTCAACCTGCAGGTGGGCGTCACGGCGTCGAACCAGAACGGCAACGTCACAGTGTCGGGATCGGCATCACTCGCCATCCCGGGCGGCACCAACGTGCAGATCTCCGGGCAGTTCTCAGAGATCAACGGGGCGCCGTCCACCACGATGACCGCCTCGGTCAACCCGCTCGAGATCTCCGGGTACAACCTCGGCACCGCCACCATCACCCTCACGCAGACACCATCCGAGGTGGGCGTGCAGGCGGCTGTTGATACCGAATTCGGAAGCTCATCGGCCGGCGTGCACGTGGATGGCGCAATCGACATCGTGGCCCAGGCGGGTCAGCCACCGCTCTTCAATGCCGCGCTGAACGCCCAACTGCAGTTCATCGGCGAGTCCTTCGACGTGTCGGCCACGTTCACCGACTGCACGAACAGCTGCACGCAGCCGGGTCCGGTCGCCTTCAGCATCACGGGCAGCATCTCCGAGAGCGGGTTCAACTTCGCGCTGAGCGCCGACGTCTCGTCCGACGGCTCGTTCCAGACGACGCTGTCCGAGAGCAATTCCCTGGATTCGGGAGCGATTGACTTCGGGCTCTTCGAACTGGACGGCTCGTTCTCGTACAACGTGAACCTGTTCGTCGGCACCAGCTCTCCGTACTTCAATCTGTCCGGCAACGCGAGCGTTGACGTGGAGGGCCGCTGGCCACACAAGTCTGGCCCGTGGTGGAAAATCTGGGCCGGCTGGGGCTGGGGCAGCTGGGGCACCGTCTTCAGCGGTGACGCCTCGCTCAACTTCAATCCATTCCAGGTGTGCGTCGGCGTGATGGGCAAGAACGTCTGCGCCTGATAGCGGTGACGCGCCGCCGCGGCGTATGGCCGCGCATGGCTCTGCGCTCAGCCTCGGAGCCCCGCTCGGGCCACTTCGCTGCCGATTGCGTGGGCATCTGCGAGTGATGCGCCCCCGGGGCGCTGGGTGAGCACGACGAGGATGACCGGCCCGCGCTTGGTGTAGGCAATTGCGGCGCCGTGCTGCTCGTTGTGGCGCCAGCCATTCTTCTCGGCAATTGGGGTGCCGGGCTTCAGGCCTCCGTTGAATAGCGTGGCGTTTTGACCGTCCTGCGCAGCGGTGAGCAGGATGCCGAGAAGAAGGCGGGCCTTCATGGCGGGGATGCCCGTCTGGCGCCGGGCCGCCTTCGTGGGAACGGCGGCGGCCTGCAGGGCGTACAGCATGCGACCAAGATCCCTGGCGGTGGTGTGCCGGTTTGACCAGGACGGCGTTTGGGTGACGCCCCCGGCCGGCAGCCGCGGCTGCAGTTCCTCGGCGGCGTAGCACCCCGTGAACGTGCTCTGGCGCGCGCCCAGGCGGCGCAGCCCCTCGGCGGCAGCCGCGTCGGCGGTGGTGGCGCACCCGGATCCGAGTTGCGACACCAGACGGTCAGCCGCCTTGTTATCGCTGTACCGCAGCGTGGCCACCACATCGACCCATGAGGGGTGTGCCCACGGCGCGTTGCCCATCCGCATGATCGCGCCAACGGCCAGCGGCAACTTGACGGTGCTTGCGGCCGGGAACTCGGCATCGGCGTTCCAGCCCGCCGCCCGGCCGTCCCACAGGCGCTGCACCCAGATGCCGGTGACGCCACCATGCCGGGTGGCGATGCGCGCGAGCGCGCGGCTCAGCCGCGGGGAACGGCGCGACCCGGGAATGGCCTGCAGGCCGGAGGCGGGCAGCAGGTATGCGTTGTATGTCCGGCGGGTTGCGATGGCATCACCCGCGGCGCTGCGGAACACCACGGTGGCGCTCCGTGGCCCTGGGCGTCCCGTAATCAAACCTGTGGTGATGGGGGTCGCTGGCACGGGAGCCCCGACGACGCCTCGGCTTGAGAATGTGGCGGTGGCCGATCCCGGGGGCGCGACCGCGGATATCTCGCCGAAGAACGCTTCCCCGGGCACGGGTCGTATCGACGGCGCAGCGAAAAGCGCTGGCGCGACGGTGGCCATCACAGCGAGGGCCAGCGGCGAGGAGTAACGGGTGAGTCGCCTCACGCTCGCAGCCTACGTGTCTGGCAGCGCAGTTCCGTGCGGACCCAACCAGACCTCTGGTACACAAGGGGTTCGTGACCACAGCAGGGAGCAGACATTGAGCACGTCGGGCAAGAGCGCGGCAGAAGGTTTCACCAAGGGCGCAGAGAGTTACGACCAGGCCGTGCGCCACAACATTGCGGGCTCCGACCGCCTCATCATGTCGATGCCCGATGGCGACTACCGCACGGTGCTCGACGTCGGCTGCGGCACGGGGTGGACCTCAGCGTCAATGGTCCGCAGATTCAGCCCGGATCGCATCGTGGGAGTTGACCCGTCAGACGGCATGCTCGAGCAGTTCGCCACCAAGCTCGGCGATGAGTTTCCTGCGGTCACTGTTGAGTTGCGCGCCGAGGACGTGATGGAGATGGGCGTGCCGGACGGCACCTTTGACGCCGTCATCTGCGCGATGGCCCTGCACTGGTTCGCAGACAAGCCGGGCGCCGTTGCCCGTATGGCGCGCGCCCTGAAGCCCGGCGGCGTCCTGGCCATCCTCACCGCGGGGCGTGGTGGGGAAGACGCCTGGCGCGAACTGCTTGAGAACGTGGGCGCGCCCGAGGCCTGGACCGGATGGTTCGCCATCAACCAGCGCGACGTGGATGAGATGGACGCCGACATGCGCGCCGCAGGCCTTGAGCCCCTCGACGTGTGGATGGAGCGTCGCAGGCGCCACACCGACCCCGACGCCTTCATGGCCCGCACCCGGTCGGTTGCGGCGCACCTGCTGGGCAATCCGCCCGGGGGCTACAGCGAACTGGACCAGCGCATCGAAAAGGGCCTGCACGACGCCGCCGGGCCCGAGGGCTTTACCTACGACTACTGCAAGCTCTTCGCGGTGGCGCGGGCGCCCGGCGCGTGACACCCGCATGGGTGCGCAGCGATCCCGGACCGCCGACGACGGTGGGCGCTCAGACGATGGCGCGTGGCACATCGCCCCCGGTGGAGGCCCTCGTTCTCGCTACGAGGCGAGCGGCGTCACCGCCCAGCTGCCGCGGTAATTGGGGAATGCGTGATGGCAGTAATTTGAGCAGCTGGGGTTCGCCACCGAGAAACTGGGGGCACCACTGCCGTACCAGTTCTCAATGCACGCAACGCCGAATGATGTGACGGTGCACTCGCGATAGGTCTCGAGTGTCTGAGCGCTCACGGCGTAATAGAGATCGGTCGTATTCGGGTACAGGCAGATATAGCCAGGCGCCGCAGATGGGTCCCCGTACGACCCGGGACAATTGGTCGTTCCGTAGCCCCCGAAGCTCACCCCGGTGACGGGGGTCTGCCACGACGCAGAGAACGACCAGTTCGCCACATAGCTCCCGGTGAGCGATGCGATTGCGACGAAGGTGCCCGCAATCGTCTTGAACTGTGCTGTGCCGATTGCGTTGGTGAAGGTGGTCCCAGTGCGGTTGGCGCTCGTGAAGATCGCACTCGTGAGGTTCGCGCTCGTGAAGTTCGCATTCGTCAGGTTCGCACTCGTGAGGTTTGCACCCGTGAGGTTTGCGCTCGTGAGGTTTGCTCTCGTGAGATTCGCGCTCGTGAGGTTTGCGCTCGAGAAGTTGGCACTGGTGAGGTTGGCCTCGCTGAAGTTGGCACTGGTGAGATCCGCGCCCGCGCAGTTCGGGTTACACGACGGCGCAGCCTGCGCCTGATGTGACCCCTTTCGCGCTGCCGGCGGTCCGAAGTGGGCGCCCTTCAGCTTCGCCCCGCCAAAGTCGGCGCCCCGCAGCTTCGCCCCGTGGAAACGGGCGCCGCGCAGGTCGGCTCCGCTGAAGTCGGCGTGACGCATCACCGCGCCGTGAAAGTGCGCGCCGCGCAGGTCGGCACCTCGGAAGTCAGCGTGATTCATCTTTGCGCGGTAGAAGCGTGCGCCGCGAAGGTCCTGCCCGGCCAGGCTGGCCCGGTGGTGCGTGATGCCACTGCACGAGGCGTGGTGCTTCGCCGCGCAGGTCTTCACGCCGGTGCCGAGGGAGTCAGGGCCGGCGCCGAGGGCAGCAGGTGTCACAAGAGCAAGGCCCATTGCGGCAAGGCCGATGAGGGTTCCGGGGCGCATGGGGAGTCTCCTGAGTCGCGGTGCGCGTACCGGGAGGGTAGCGGCCGTGTTGGGGGCAGCAGCGGATGCTGGTCAGCATCGCACCGTGAGCGCATTGTTCAGGAGGGGCTCAGCAGCTCCGCCAGCGTCACGGGCTCAAGCCGACGCTTCTCGAGCATTCGGAAGATCTTCGGAAGCGCCTTCGCGGTGGCGGGGTAATTCGCGTGCATCAGGATGATCGACCCCGGCCTGGCCCAGTAGTCAATGGCGTCGAGGATGTACCCCTCGCTGCGCGGCTGTGAATCCGCCACGGTTCCCGACCACATGATCACCTTGCGGTAGCCCAGTGCGCCAGCAGCTGCGTCAATCGAGGCGTTGTGGTCGCCATATGGGGGTCGAAACCACGGCCGTCCGCTGAGCTTGAAGGTCTTCTGGATCCAGTCCTCGTTGCGCTGCAGATCAGCGCTGAAGGCGCGCGCGCCGATCTGCGTGGAAATGCCATGGCTGTAGGTGTGGTTGCCGAGCGTCACCTGTCCGTTGGCCACGAGCGCCCTGATGCGCTTGGCCTGCGGCGCCCAGCTTGCGCCGTACGTGCCGTTGGGGAAGAGCGTCACCTTGCCCCCGGTGGCCTCGAGCACGTTGAGGATGCGGTCAACGCAGGCCGCGCAGGTGCCGTCATCAATTGTCAGGGCGACCTTCCGGCCGGCACTCGCGGGCCCCTCGGTGATCACCTTCGCCGGGCCGGGAACGGCCGGCCGGATCTGCTGCGGGGAGGGGCCCTTGGGGCTCGGGTCGGCAGGTGCCGTCTTGGTGGGAGCCGTCGTTGATGAACGAGATGCCTGGGCCTGCGGGGCAGGGGCTGGATCGGGTTCGGCGTTCGACCCGCCGCTCGCGACCACCACCGATGCCACGACGACGATGCCCACACCGATGACCGACGCAAGGGCAGCGAATCGGCGGCGCCGGGTGCGGGCCCGGCGTTCTGCGCGGCGTGTTTCGCGGTCAGACGTCTGCACGCGCCCATTCTAGGAGTGCAGTGGGCGCGAGACGAATTTCCGTGTTCGGGCGTGGGGGCGCCCCGGCCTAGCCCAGGTTGAGGCTTGCAGAACGAACCATGAGGTTGTTCATGACGGCGTACCAGATCTCGTTGAGGGCGAGCCTCGCGCCTGACTCTTCGCGTGGGGTTCCGCGGAGCGCTCCGTAGATGCCGCTGGACCACTCGCGCTGCCACACCGGGTAGCTCATGTTCTCGCCATTCCACTGCAGGAACGCCGTCCATTCGGCGATGGTCGCCTCACCCGCCTCAACGGCATTGCGCAGGAGTTCCCGCCCGAATAGTCCCGCGCCCGCGCGTAGACGTCCTCGAGGTTGGCCCTCTGACAGTTCGGAAAGCAATCCTCGATTCGCGCCACCCGCGGCGTGTCTG